>JAVVFB010000100.1:0-11211 GCA_032251095.1 Roseovarius sp.
CGTCGCCTGATCAGGCCCAAATCAACCCGCTCGGAGATCGCTGCCAGAGAATTTCCACCGCTTTCGAGACACAACCTCGCCCTGCCACATGACAATCTGCCGGTCACCGTCATGCCGCAAATCTTATCCCTGGTCGAAACGCGCTTTGATGTTCATCCAAATACCTCGTAGAAAAAACCGACTTCTTGCGCTTGTAAGCGCGGCGTTGGTGTCATCGACCCATTGGGTTCAGGTGATGATCGGGAACGGCATCCGCCTGTCGGCGCAAGTTTCTGGAGCTACGGCTTCGCCACGGCGCAGAGTCTCGTCGTCTCATTGATCCAGAAGGGCCCATCCCGCGTCAGTGCGCGCAGCGGCGTATGCGCATGAGCCGCGGCCCGCTCATCGTGTTAGTGCGCTGTGGCACGACTTGCGTCGTGGCGTTAGACCGCTTGTCAGCGCGATACGCACCGCATCCTTGCGAAATTCATCCGTTCTTCCTGTGCCCATAGTTCGTCTCCTTTGGTGCACATTATGCTATCAAAGAAGCGGCACCAAACCGCGACAGGTCCATACAGCGTGTTGACTTCGCGCGTTCGAGAATCTCAAAACCGGTTCCCACTTTTGAACAACATGCTCCAGAAACCGCCTGTGTGCTGCGCAAAACACACCAATCGGCTTCTTCTTGGCAAAAATACTCACTTGCGCCACCCCGCCGCCAAACCCCGCCTCAGACGGTCGAGAGTGCCTTGGCCAAACGCGGCAAACGCGCCTTTTTCAGCAATGGCCGCATGTCCCATGTGCCCTTGGACAGGCGGATCGCCTCGGCCAGCACGCGATCGGCGACATCGCCCACAAGACCCGGCTGTGCCTTCCATATCCCATGCAGAAACCCATCGGGATCGGCGCGCCAAAGGCCCTCTTCGGCAAGGATATTGCGCGGAAAGTCGCGCGCGTTCAGGGTGATGATCCCATCGGCAGAGCCCGCAATCGCCGCCGCAAGAACATGGGTATCGGCCGGATCGGGCAGCCACAGCCGCGCCTCAAGCGAGGGCGGATATGTGACTTGCGCGCTCGGCCATCTCGCGGCCATCATCACCGCCTCGGACTGGGCCTGTGCAAGGCCGCCCGCGCCAAGCTTGGCCGCCGCATGATGCCACTCGGCAATGATGCGCGCCGACCAGAGCGGGGTAAAGGCCCCCGCCTCGGCCACGCCCAACAGCATTTGCCGCATGACGGTGGGATAGATCACGCAGGTATCAAGCAGCACCTTCATAGGCGATAGAACAGCGCCTTCAGATAGCCGCTTTCGGCCAATTGCGGGTGTAGCGGATGATCCGGCCCGGCATAGCCGGTGTGGATCAGCGGCCCGGCGCGCCCGGCGCGGCCAATCCCACGGCTGGATGCCGCGCGGAATTTCGAAAGATCCGCCGCATGCGAGCACGAACACACGCCCAGAAAGCCATCCGGTGCGACAAGTTCGGCGGCCAGTTTTGCCACCCGCTCATAGGCGCGCAGCCCCGCTTCAAGCGATTTCTTGTTGGGCGCAAAGGCGGGCGGATCACAGATCACCACATCAAACCGCGCGCCCTCTTCGCCAAGCGCCGTCAACACGTCAAAGGCATCGCCCTTGCGGGTTTCAAACCGGTCCTGCATGCCCATCTCGGCCGCGCCCTGCGCCGCCAGTGTCAGCGCGGGTTCAGAGCCGTCAACCGCAAGCGCGTGCTCGGCCCCCGCCGCAAGGGCCGCAAGGGCAAAACCGCCCACATGCGAGAACACATCAAGCACGCGCGCGCCCTTGGCAAGCCGGGCAGCAAAGGCGTGGTTGGGGCGTTGATCAAAAAACAGGCCGGTTTTCTGCCCGCCGGTCAGATCGGCCATGTAAATCGCGCCATTCATCGGCACCGGGATCGCGGCCTCGGGGGCCTGCCCGACCAGAACGGCATGCTCTTCGTCCAGACCTTCAAGAACGCGGGCGCGCCCAGAGGCGTTTTTCAGAACCGTCGTCACACCGGTCACCTCGACAAGCGCCGCCACCAGATCCGGCAGGACAACTTCGGCCCAGGCGGCGTTGGGTTGGATGACGGCGATATCGCCAAAGCGGTCGATCACGATGCCCGGAAGGCCATCGGCCTCGGCATGGATCAGCCGATAATGCGGGGTGTCATAAATCCGCTCGCGCATCGCATGGGCGCGTGCAAGGCGCACCCGCAGCCAGTCGCGATCCACCCGAGCCGTGGCGTCACGATCCAGCATGCGCGCCATGATCTTTGAGGCCGGACTATAGGCAACAAGGCCCAGAGGCTCGCGATTGCCGTCCTCAAGCACCGCGATGGTGCCGGGGGCAAGGGCGCGCGTGCGTCGGTCGGCCACAAGCTCGTTGTCAAAAACCCAAGGGGCGCCGTGACGGATTGCGCGGGCGTGCACTTTGGGAAGGAGGCGGATAACGGGATAAGGGGACAGTGTCATACTGCCCCCTTACGCGGTTTCGTGTCGGTAGGAAAAGAGAAAAGATCAGATCTGGTTCAAAGCGCCGATCAGACCGGTCGTCTCGGTGTGGAATCCTTCGGACGACTGAAGCTCTTGCTGGATCGCCTTGGAGATTTGATCGACGATGCGCACCTTCTGGGTCAGACCCTTGCGCTCTGCGTTGATCGCATGCTGGCCGCCATAGGCCTTGAAATCCGCCTTGACGAATGTCGGCTCGCCATAAGCTTCGCCAGTCTCGGGGTTGCGCAGGATGAATTTGAATTGCACCGCATGCACACCGCCGATGGTATAGCGGGCCTTTTCGCTCAGGGCGTGAAAGCGGGTGACGATGACATCAAGCATTACCGGAACCGTGCCATGGGTCATATCGGCCACGCCGCGCCCAAGACCTTGTTCGAAGATCGCCTTGACCTGTTCGTGACGATCGCCAAGCGGATCTTCGCGCCAAACGATGTCGCCGCCGGGATAGTAGCGGTTGGCCTCGGATACCTTGAGGGATTTGGGCACCGAAACCCGCACAGCGCGCACATCAAGCGACAGCGGCACGGGTTGCATGCTCTGGGTTTCCAGCGGCGCGTTGCGGCTGGCGGTGTCAACACTGGCACAGGCCGACAGGCCAAAACCAAGCATCAGGGCAGCAATCAAACGAGTATAGATCATGTCATCCTCCACGGGCTTTTGCCCTTTGTCATGCTCAAGAATGCATGCAGATTGAGGCGCATTTTAGACAAATTCGGTGCAATAGAGTGATGCTTCTGCGGCCGCGCGGCGCAGAACTGCCCCAGTTGCAGCGCAGGAAATCGCGGGAAAATCAGGCGATTGCGTTAACTGTCGCGCGGCCTGCTGCGCCATCCGCCCCGGCGGCGCGGGGCGGTGGCGGTGCGGGTGCCGTCGTCAAGAACCCCGGTCATCGGGTGATCGGGGTGCTCGGGCGCATAGCGCGCGAGCATTGTGCCAATCGCCGCCTGTGTGTCCTGATCATCGGCCAGGGAGAGGGCCCAATCCAGAAAGATCGAACGGCATTCACCACTGGTAATGCCCTCGATGCAATAGGCCTCGCGGATCAGGCCCTTTGGGTCAAGCGGGTCACGTTGCATCTGTCACACCTTCTCTGGCAGCCGCTCAAGCGCGGCGTCAATCACACGGGCGGCCTTGGCGCAGGTCGTTTCAAGCGTTTCTTGCAGCGCCACCAGATCCTCTTGGCCGGTTTCGCGCAACAAGAACGCCGCGCCGCCTTCGCCCATCAAACCCGGATCAAGTGGCTTGTCGCTGATCAGGCGGGCCACCATGTTCACTTGCCAACAGATCGCATAGGCGCGCCTCAATGCATCGCTATCCGCGTCATCGAGCCAGCCGATTGCGACACCGCCCGCAATGCCCGATGTGACATCGCGCGCGCCCTGCCCCGCCATCAGGGTGCCGGCCTGCGCAATAAGTTCAAGCTCCATCAACCGGCCGGGGCCAAGCTTGGCGTCCCAGGGGCCCGCCGGCGCCTTGGCGGATGCGATGCGCGCGCGCATCTCGCGCAGCTCGGCCAGCACCGCCGCGGGCGCGCCCTTGTCACGCATGAGAGATTGGCGAAACGCCTCGACATCGCGCGAAAGGCCCGGCTCGCCGGTGATCACCTGCGCTCGGGTCAGCGCAAGATGCTCCCAGACCCAGGCGTCGGTCTTTTGGTAGTCCTGAAACGACGGCCAGCTGGTGGCGACCGGCCCCTGATTGCCCGACGGGCGCAGGCGCATGTCAACCTCATAGAGCCGCCCCTCGGCCATGGGGGCAGTCAGCGCGGTGATCATCGCCTGCGTCAAGCGCGCATAATAGGGCCGCGCCGCCAGCGGGCGGCGCCCGTCAGACCCCTCGACATCGCCGGCGTCATAAATCACGATCAGGTCAAGATCGGATCCCGCATTCAGCCGCGACGCCCCGAGCGAGCCCATGCCAATCACCACCGCACCACGCCCCGGCGGCGCGCCGTGCTTGGCGCTGAATTGTTCAATCACCAGCGGCCAGACCCCGGTGATCACCGCCCGCGCCAGATCGGCGTATTGCGCGGCGGCGGAATTGGCGTCGCATAGCCCGCGCAGGTGATGCACCCCGATGCGGAAATGCCATTCCTTGCACCAGCCGCGAACCGCATCAAGCGCGCGCTCGTAATCCACCTCGGGGCCAAGGCGCGCCGATAGCTCGGCCTCAAGCACCGCCTGCCCCGGCCATGGCGCAAAGAAATCGCCCGCGATCACCGCGTCAAACACGCCCGCATTGCGCGAAAGATGCGTCGCAAGCGCCGGCGCGGTGCCGACGATATCGACCAACAGGTCGATCAGTTGCGGATTGGCCTCGAACAGCGAAAACACCTGCACCCCCGCAGGCAGCCCCGCGATAAAGCCGTCAAAGGCCAAAAGCGCCTCGTTCGGGTTCGAGGTGCGCGCAAGACGGGCAAGGATATCGGGCTTGAGGCGTCGGAAAATCTCGACTGCGCGCGCCGAGCGCAGCGCCGGATAGGTCGGCCAGCGGGCGATCACCTCGCCGTCAAGCGCCTCGGCGGCGTCACTGGCATCGGGGGCATCTGGGGCCTCTTCGGGTTTGAAAAACCCCTCGATCAGCTCATGCACCGCGTTGAGGCGGCGCAAAAGCTCGGCGCGCAGATCATCGCTCTGGCGTCCCATGAAGGCGGCAAGGCGGTCAAACTCATCCTCGGAATTGGGCAAAACATGGGTTTGCGCATCGCGCAACATCTGCAGGCGGTGCTCTACCTCGCGGTGAAACCGGTAATTCTCGGTCAAGACCTCTGCGGCCTCGTCGGGCACCCAGCCCTTTTGCGCAAGCGCCGCCAGCCCCTCAACCGTGCCGCGCAGCCGCAGATCGGGGTCACGCCCGCCGGCGATCAATTGCCGGGTCTGGGTGAAAAACTCGATCTCGCGGATGCCGCCACGGCCAAGCTTCATGTTATGGCCCAACAGGCTGAGCGCGCCACCAAGCCCCTTATGCTCTCGGATCGCCAAGCGCATGTTATGGGCGTCCTCGATCGCCGTGAAATCCAGATGTTTGCGCCACACGAACGGCTTGAGCGCGGTCAGAAACCGATCGCCCGCCGCGATATCGCCCGCACAGGGGCGCGCCTTGATATAGGCCGCGCGTTCCCATGTGCGCCCAAGGCTCTCATAATAGGTCTCGGCGGCGGCCATGGCGAGGCACACCGGCGTGACGCTTGGATCGGGGCGCAGCCGCAGATCGGTGCGAAACACATAGCCCTCGGCGGTGCGATCATTCAGCATCGCCGCCATCTTGCGGGTCGCGCGCACAAAGGATGCACGCGCCTCGTGATAGTCATCCGGCGCAAAGCGGGTTTCGTCAAACAGGCAGATCAGGTCGATATCCGAGCTATAGTTCAGCTCATGCGCGCCCATCTTGCCCATGGCCAGCACCACCATGCCACCCGCCGTCGCGATATCGCCCTCGCCCATCCCCGGAAGTTTGCCGCGCCGGATTTCGGCGCCCACGGCGGCCTTGAGCGCCAGATCACAGGCCAGATCGGCAAACTCCGTCAGCCGCCCGGTGACCACCTCAAGCGGCCAGACCCCGGCCAGATCGGCCAGCCCGGTCAACAGCGCCACGCGCCGCTTGCCCTGACGCAGGGCATCGCCAAGCGCCTCGGCGGGCACCACATGCAGGTCGGCGGCAAGCGCATCAAGCGCCGCCTCGGGGCCGTCAAACGCCGCCCGGAGCCACTCGCCCTCGCGCAGGATCAGCGATTTCAGAAACGGGCTGCTGCCCGCCGCCCCGGCGATCAGATCGCCAAGCGGTTCGGGAAGATCGGGCATGGCGGCGCGCGCCTCCTGCCCTTCATCGGGGTCATGGGCGCGGGGCGAACGGGTGAGGCGGTCAATGAATTTCATCGGCCCAGTGATACAAGGCGCGCGGGGCTGGTCAATGGCTGACAGAGTTGGAATACTGCGAAAAAACCGGAGGATGATCATGAGCAAAAGCCTGAAACGCGTGACCCGTGCGCTTGTCGAAGCAGGGCTTGAGGTCACGCCGGTCGAGACCGGCAATGCCACCACGGCGCAAATGGCGGCCGATCTCGTCGGCTGCGGCATTGATCAGATCGCCAAGTCGATCATGTTTCGCGGGCAAGACAGCGGCGCGGCGCATTTGTTTGTCACGGCGGGCGGCAATCAGGTTGACGCCGCGCGCGCAGGCGCCCTTGCGGGCGAGCCGCTTGGCAAGGCCGATGCAGCGCTGATCCGGGCACAGACCGGCTTTGCCATCGGCGGGGTTTCGCCGGTCGGGCACCTGACGCCGCCGCGCGCGTTTTTCGATCCGCGCCTGTTGGCGTTTGAAACGGTCTGGGCGGCGGCGGGCACGCCGCGCCATCTTTTCGGCATTGCGCCGGATGTCTTGCTGCGGATTTCGGGGGCAAATCTGGCGGAATTTAGCGCCGCTTAAACAGCGTCAGCTCTTGCAAATCACCCTCGGGGTGCCGACCTTATACCCGTAACCGCCCCCTTTTAAGGACCGAAATGGCCGATATGAGCGACATGAGATGGCATCTGCCCGACCCCGCGACGCAGCCCGAATTTTACGCCGATGTGCCCACCAAGCGTCTGGTGGCCTTTGTCGTTGACACGGTCGTGATCATCGCCATCTGCCTTGTTATCCTGCTGCTGAGCGCCTTTACTGCGGTGTTCTTTTTCCCACTGCTGATGGTCGTGGTGGGCTTTGCCTATCGCGTGATCACCATTGCGCGCGCCTCGGCCACCTGGGGCATGCGCCTGACGGCGATCGAATTTCGCACCGCAAGCGGCGAGCGGTTTGATCTTGGCATGGCCTTTGCCCATACCTTCGGGCTTACAATCTCGTTCCTCTTGCCCCTGCTACAAGTGATTTCGATTGTCTTGATGCTGACATCCGCGCGCGCGCAAGGGTTGAGCGATCATGTTCTGGGCACTGTCGCCATCAACCGCCGCGCGGCCACCTGAAACTCGTACCAATACCCTCTTGGCGAGGTGCTTGATCGTTGTTATCGTCTGCCCAAAGCAAGCTGGACGAAGACAATAATGCGTCACACTCTTCCCATCGCGCCCCAGTTTTATGTGACGGCGCCCCAGCCCTGCCCGTACCTTGAGGGCCGGATGGAGCGCAAGTTGTTCACCGCCCTTCAGGGCGAAGGCGCGCAGCGCCTCAATGACGGGTTGTCGAAACAGGGCTTCCGTCGCTCGCAAAACGTGCTCTACCGCCCCTCCTGTGCCGATTGCGCCGCCTGCCTGTCGGCGCGCATCAACGTGGCCGAGTTCAGCGCGACCAAGAGCCAACGCAAGACGATACGGCGCAATGCGGGCCTGACCCGGCGGGCGACATCGCCCTGGGCAACCGAGGAGCAATATTCGCTGTTTCGCCGCTATCTCGAAAGCCGCCACGCCACCGGCGGCATGGCGGATATGGATACGTTCGAATTTGCGGCCATGGTTGAGGAAACCCCCATTCGCACCCGCGTGGTGGAATATGCTGATGGCACCTCGGGCGATCTGGTGGCGGTCTGTTTGACCGATATCCTCGATGACGGGGTCAGCATGGTCTATTCGTTTTACGAGCCCGATATGCAAAGCGCCTCGCTTGGCACCTATGTGATCCTTGATCATGTCAGGATCGCACAGGAAAACGATCTGCCCTATGTATATCTTGGGTATTGGGTGCCGGGCAGCGACAAGATGGGTTACAAGGCGGGGTTTTCCGGGCTCGAAGTCTATGTGGGCAACGCCTGGCAAAAGATGCGCGATCCCGAGAATTTCGGCGACCATGCCCATCCGCTGGTGAATGATCCGATTGCCGAACAGGTGGCGAATATCTCTTTGCCCGACGGCAGACCGTTGCGCCCCAAGCCCGTCTGAGGGCGCGCCAGAGCATGTTGCTCAAAACCGGGTCCCACTTTTGAGCAACATGCTCTAGCGCGCCGGACAGCCCCTGATATCAACAGCGTCGCCCGTGCTCAGGATGGTCAGGCGAAGCCCGGCGCGGTTCAAGGCAAAGCTATGACCCTCGGCATGGTATATTTCGGTGCGGGCCTGCAGGCGGTTGCCGCTGCGCGAGGTTATGGCCTGCGTGACCCAAAGATCGGGGTTGTCGGTTTCCAGAACCGTCATTTCGTTCTCGCCCATCTGCTCCATATCGACCTCGGCCAAAATCTGAAGCCCGCCCTTGATCGGCGAGACCTTACAGACGACGCGCCCAACCCCGGCCTCCTTGGCCGTATAGGGGCGCGAGGCAAGCGCGGCGGCGATTTGTGGGTCCGGGCGGGTAACGCCACGCGGCAGCTCTTGGGCGACACTCAGGGTCACGGGCACACAGATATCGCTGCACACACCAACCTCAAGGGTGCCGACAAGGTGGATCGCCTGACCGGATTTTGCCGGGGCAAGGCGGATCGGCAGGACAAGCGCATGCTTGTAGCCGATCGTGCGCATGCCGTTGGTCGTGGTTTGTTGCGGCGTCGGCCATTGCACGGACACCCCTGCCAGATTGCGCGATCCGCTCCAGTCAAAGCGCGGCGGAATGCCCGCCTCGCCCGGCGCGCGCCAATAGGTTTTCCAACCCTCTTCCAGCACGAATTTCAGCCCTGCCATTTGGGTGCCGTCGGCCATGGTCCAGCCGGGCAGGATGGTGACCTTGACCATATCATCAATGGATTTGGCCGATGCGCCCTGTACAGGCACCGACATTGACAGCGCCGCAAGGGCGGTAAGAAGAAATCTTCTGAACATGGTCCTGAAATGGGCCATCCGGAATGAAATGCCAACTCACTTTCCAGAGAGAATTATGAGCGTGATGTTAATGTCCCGGTTGCACAGCGGCGCAACGATCCCCATTCTTGTGTAAACACAAAGAGGTATCTCATTTGACGCAGAATATGGATCTGACCGGAAAAATGTTGATTGCCATGCCCGGTATGGCTGATCCGCGCTTTGGAAACGCGGTTGTGTTCTTATGTGCGCACTCGTCAGACGGGGCAATGGGCCTAATCATCAACAAACCGACCAGGGATTTGCGGATGCGCGACCTGTTTGAACAGCTCTCGATCAAGTTGAGCGATGATGCGCGCGAATTGCCGGTCTATTTCGGCGGGCCGGTGGAACATGGGCGTGGGTTTGTCCTGCACGAGCGCGGCTATAACTCGGCGATTTCGACGCTGAACGTAAACGACGATTTCGCCATGACGGCGACGCTCGATATCCTTGAGGATCTTGCCGACGGGCGCGGCCCGGCCAAGGCACTGTTGGCGCTTGGCTATGCCGGCTGGGGTCCGGGACAGCTTGAAGCAGAGCTGGCGCAAAATGGCTGGCTGACCTGCGAGAGCCATCAGGCACTGGTCTTTGACACCGCCGACCCCGACAAATGGGAGGCCGCCCTGGCGCAGCTTGGTGTTTCGGCGCTGATGTTGTCGTCTGATGCCGGACACGCCTAGTGTGGTGAAAACGAAATTCGCCACACCTGGCGGCTTGCGGCGGAGCGAATTTCGTTTCCTTAAACCACACTGGATTAAATTATTTATAGTCACCCGGACAGAATCGGACGTTCAATCCGGGCGTGATTTTCACTGAGGCGAACTTCAGATTCGGGTGACCAGGGGCCGCTTTGACGCTGGTCAAGCGGCACGTGGCGCTGGTAGATTGGGCCCATGTCCCGCATGCCCATCCGTAAGCCCACCTGGCCCCTCGTTGTGTTGCCTTTCGTGCTCGCCGTCGCGGTGATTGGCGAGGTGGTCTGGCATTACGCCTATCGTCAGGAGCTGAGTCAGCTTGAGCGGCGCGGCACGGCGGATATGTCTTTGGTGCTGGGCGGGCTGATCTCTGATCTGCAACGCCATCGCGATCAGGCGGTCGCCCTGGCCGAGCATCCCACCCTGACGGCCCTGAGCACGCCAACGCGCGTCAACCCGGCCCGGCAAGAGGCCGCGCGCCAGCTTTTGGTGGCCGCCGCCGATCGCACGGGGGCTGCGGCGTTGTTTTATGTGAATATCTCGGGCGATGTGCTTGCCGCAAGTCAGGCAGACCCGCCAGAGCAGCTTGCGCAATCGGACTATTTCAGCCGCGCGATGGACGGCGCGCTTGGCTCGGCCCATGCTGTCGAGGGCGGCACCGGGCGTCGGGTGTTTCAATTTGCCGCCCCCTCTTTTGGGCCGGATGGCAAGGTTCAGGGCGCGTTGATTGCCCTCGCGGATGCCGAGAATGTCGAATTCGGCTGGCGCGGCTCGCAAACGGCGGTGTTTCTGGTCGATGACGCCGGGCGGGTGTTCATGTCCAACCGCTCGGAATTGCTGGGCTGGCGCGGCATACCGGGCGAGCGGCTTTTGGTCCCGCCAGACGGCGCGCCGGTTGGCTTTTTGCGCCAGAGCGTCGGCCCCCACGAGATTTGGCAGGTCAACCTGGGCCCCTATCTTCCCAGACGCGCGTTGCAACTTGCTCAGGCCCTGCCGCGGATCGGCATGACCGGGGTGGCGCTTGTCGATGTGGCCCCCGCCCGCCAGATCGCAGCCCTTCAAGCCGGCGCCGTGGCCAGCGTTCTGTTGTTCTTTGGCGCACTGCTGTTTTTGACACAGGAGCGGCGGCGCGACCTTGCGCGCGCCAATGCCCAGCTTGAGGGGCGCGTAGCCGAACGTACCGCGACCCTGACCCAGACCAACCTTGCCCTGCGCCGCGAAGTGCGCGAGCGTCAGGAGGCCCAGGCCGCCCTCAAGCGCGCGCAGGC
>JAVVFB010000101.1:0-11131 GCA_032251095.1 Roseovarius sp.
CGTCACTGTCGCGCATCGCCAGATCGCCCGTAAGATACCAGCCGTCGCGAAAGCATTTGCGATACCGCGCCTCGTCGTGCAGATAGCCGCGCATCATCGACGGCCAGCCGGGGCGCAGCGCCAGTTCACCGATCGCCAAAGGCTTGGTCACCTCGCAGAGGCCATCCTCTGTCACCGCGACAATGCCAGCGGTGATGCCCGGAAGCGGCTTGCCCATCGAGCCGGGTTTGACATCCATCGCGGCGAAATTGGCGATCATGATGCCGCCGGTTTCGGTCTGCCACCAATTGTCGTGAAACGGCATGGCGAAGATGTCATTGCCCCAGATCACCGCTTCGGGATTTAGCGGCTCGCCGACACTGGCCATGAAGCGCAGAGACGAGAAATCATGCGCTTTCGTCGCCTCAATGCCCGCCTTCATCAGCATGCGGATCGCCGTCGGCGCGGTGTACCAGACGTTGACGCATTCCCTGTCAAGGATGTCATACCAGCGGGCCACGTCAAACTCGGCCTCATCCACGATCATCGTCACGCGGTTGCTCAGCGGTGCGATGATGCCATAAGAGGTGCCGGTCACCCATCCCGGATCGGCGGTGCACCAATAGGTGTTGGCGGGCCTCAGGTCGAGCGCGAGGCGCCCGGTCATGTGATGGGCCACAACCGCGTCATGCACATGCACCACGCCCTTGGGCGTGCCGGTGGTGCCGGATGTAAAGTGCAAAAGCGCGATGTCTTCGGGGTGCATCGGCTCGGTGGTGAACTCGGGCGAGGCGGCCTCTATCAGCGGGGCAAGATGGGCGGTGCCATCTGTCGCGCCATCGCTTAGGAACACATGGCGTAGATCCGGCAGCAGGTCGCGCAGGGCGCTGACCTTGCGTTTATAAAGCCGCGCCGTGGTGATCAGCACGTTGGCGCCGCCGATCTCCATCCGCGCGCGAATAGGGTCAGGGCCGAAGGCGGAAAACAGCGGGCAGAACACGCATCCCGCCTTGAGCGTGCCAAGCGCCGCGATATAGAGATCGGGCGTGCGCCCCAACAGCGAATAAACCCGCGCGCCTCTCTCGATGCCGTGATTGCGCAGCACGTTGGCAAAGCGATTGGTCAGCTGCGACAGCTCAAGATAGGTGTAATCGGTGCGCTCACCGGATTTCGCGATCCAGCGCAGCGCCACCTGCGCGCCGTGACCGGCCGCGACATGCCGCTCGATCGCTTCATGGGCGATGTTGAGGCGCCCGCCCGGCAACCCATCAATCTCGCGGCGCGCGTCCTCCCAGCGAAAGCTGTCATAGAGGGTCTGGTAATTGGTCATATTGGCGGAGTCTGCCGCCGCCTTTGACTTGATGATTGTGTCCTCTGGCATGTCTGGCTTTGTCCTCGGCGCACGGATCTGAGGCGATGTTAGACCGTTGCTTTGGCACCGGATTGATCCGCGTCAATTGCGCTTTGGGCAAGCGGCGTATGATTTCGGGGGTCTGATGTGAAGCCCTCAGGAGACTGTCATGCCCCTTTCCCTGTCCCGAAATATTGTCGCTGCCTGCCTGCTCGTTGGGCTTGCGCTGCCCGCTTTGGGTGAGCCGGTCACGGTGATCCGGAGCGGCAGCGATACCTTTATTTCCGGAGCGTCGATCACCGAGACGCTTGAGACCAGCGGTGACAGCTTTATCGCCGCGCAAACGGCGGTGGCGCGCGGCGTGAGCGAGGGGGATTTGCATGTGGCCGGTTTTGATGTCTCGGTCAGCGCCGACACCCGCGAAGACCTTTACGCGGTTGGGGCGACGGTTGTGTTGCGCGGGGTGATTGCCCGCGACCTGACGGCGCTCGGCATAAGCCTGCGCACCGAAGACAGCGCGCAGACCAGCGGCAATGCGCGCCTTCTGGGCAAGACCGTCACCATCGAGGGGCCGGTCACGGGCGCCTTGTCTGTGACCGGGCGAGAGGTCGTGCTTAACGCGCCGATCACGGGGGATGTGCGTATTCTTGCCAAGACCCTGTCCTTTGGGCCCAAGGCGGTCGTCACGGGCACACTTACCTATAGCATGGAAGACAGAATTGCCGTGCCTGAGCGGGTCGCGCCCGCAAGCCGCGTGGTGTTTGAGAAACTGTCGCCCAGAGAGGTCTGGGATGAGTTTGCAGATATGGACCGGATGCGGGACATGCCGATGTTGCCGACATTTGCGTCGATCGTTTTCGGGTTCATCATTTCACTTCTGTTTTTCATCGCCCTTGGCGCGCTTGTGCTCGGGGTCATGCCGAAACGTCTGGAAACGATGCGCAAGAGCATTGTCACGGCGCCGGGCCAGTCCCTGATTGCGGGGATTGTCGGATTGTCGGTTCTGTTCGGCATGGTGCCGATCACCGGTCTGACGATTGTCGGCTTGCCCTTCGTGCCGATTGTGGTGCTTGGCATCGTCGCCGCATGGACGCTTGGCTATGCGCTTGGGGCCTATGCGGTCGCGATGCGCGTCTGGGTTGCGTTCGGGGGCGATCCCGAGGCCGGGACGCTGGCGCGTCTGCTTGTGTTCGCGGGGGCGATCATTGCCATAGCCCTGTTGAATTTCATTCCCTTCGTGGGCTGGGTGGCAAATTACACCCTTGTTCTCTTGGGGATCGGCGCGATGACCACGGCGCTCATGACCCATTTCATCGGCAATGCGGGCCAGACGCTTGATGTCGACATGAAGCCGATCAAAAACTGACCCCCCAGGGGAGGAGTGCGCGCATGTCTGCCCAATGTCCCGAAGTGATTGATCGCACCTCTACCTGACCCACGAATGGGCGACCACCTGTCGCCAAACGAAGCTCTACAGTGCCTGACTTTGGTACCCGTGGGACAGGCCACTCACCTGAAATGCAAGCGGCTCTTCCAGGGCCGCATCCGCTTGACAACAGCAGTGGCTGCCAATTGTTGAAAATCAATTTCCTGGAAATTTCTCACGTTAAGGTTGAGTTATTCACTTCTAAAGATAGCCTTCGCGGATGTTACGAATGTCCCCGTTTTGTCTGTTCCAGTTGCCCGCACCGGCAATCACCGAACCTCGTCAGGAGACCTTTGTTATGGCAAAAAAAGACACCCCGAAGCGCAAGAATGGCAAAGAAATCTCACTCAAGGGTCTGGGCGATGGCCACCAACGGCTGGCGCCGCCAGAGCGAATACGACGCCTTCGATCACGGTGCCTTCGATCACGGTGCCTTCGTGCTCGCGCCCCAAACCACCACGCCCTGATCTCGGGGGGCGGCCGGACATGCCGCGCCGCCCCCAGCATTACCGTTCACCATCCCGAGGGGGGCAGACCCATGGAAAATATCACGCAACTGCAACAAGACCTGCTTGATCGCCTGAAAGAGCGCGACAAGATCGCAAGCGTTCGCTGGAACGACGAACGCGGGGTCGCCGCTGTCATCACTGGTCACCATTTGTCGCGTGACCGTGTCGCCAGCGATCTGGAACAGGACCCCGAAGCGGTGCTCAAGGCCTTTCTCAAGGAATACGGCCCCCTGATCGGCCCCGAAAACACCACCGAGGCGATGCGGTTCGTCGGCTTCGGCAAAACCAGAGGCAAGCATATCTGCATCCGCGCGATGCAGGTCGCCGGGGGCCTTGCGATCCACGGTGCCAGCCTGATCCTGTTTGCAGATCCCGAGCGTGGTGTCTTTCGCGCGTAAAGCGGCGGGTACCGCGATGTAAAGGTGCCTACGCTGGAATATCGGGGCAGGCCGGTGAATATCGACCAGAGCGAACGCGCCCTTCGCCGTCGGTTGGAACGCACCCTGCGTGCCGATGAAAAGGGCGCGGAGTTCATCAAACGCAAGATGGAATCCGGGTTTCGCGAGGACAGCGTCACAAAGGAAAACTTTCCCCTGAATGCGCCGCCGACGCAGTGGCTCTATCCGCAAAAAGACGAATTTCGCCTTGTGTTCCGCCTCAATGCCTATCAGCCGGTCGAATGGCTGGGCGTCAATGGCGAGGCGTGCATGCTGCCCTGGACGATCTCGTGGAAACATTCCCGGCCCTACCTCGGTTTTCCGGCGCGGTGGTGGCGCTCGCCCGACCTGTTCATCAATAACGGGTCCGGCGCGGAGTACGACGCCGATGTGGGCGCAACGAACAAGCTGTTCGCGCGGGTCCGCAACATCGGTGACGCCCCCCTTGGCAACGTTGTCGTGCGGTTCTACTTTCGGGCCCACGGCACCGCGCTGCCGCCCGGCTCGACGGCATGGAAACCCTTTCAGGACAGCGGCGGCATCGACTGCGTGCTGAGCATCCCGACGCTGGCGGCCGGGTCGATGAACTTTACCAACCCTGCCAGCCCGCCGGCCTCTCAGGGCGTGGACTGGTTCTTGCCCGCGTCCGAGGTTGTCTCGGGTGCCGATCATTCCTGCGTCCGCGCCGAAATCGAATGCGCCGGGGCTGCCAATCACGACAACGACTGCGCCTATCGCACCCAGTCCAACGTCAGCTACACACCGCTGACGCTCGCCGATGGGCTTGGCATCAGCTTCGTCGTGGCAAACTGGGAAAAGAAACCGGTTCCACTTGACCTCGACGTTGATACCCGCGCCCTGCCTGAAGGCGCGAAACTGCACTTTGGCGGGCCGGGTTCGCTCAAGGATCGTCGACTGGAACCCGGCGAAGAGGTCACCTTGCACTGGACGCTTGAAGCGCCGCTTCGGGGGGCGGACTGGCGGCGCCCGCCCCATGACGGGGCCGCGACCGGTCAGATCATCGGCGAGGCGCTGAACAACCAATGGTTCGACGCCGAACTCAGCGAGCTGCATCCCAGAAAATCGCACAGCCTGCGTCGGGATCATACGGTTCGGATAGAAGGCTTCCTTGCCGGGCATCTGCGCCGTAAAAACCGCAAGGTGCAGGGCCGGTTCACCGGTGAGCTTGAGACCACCAACGGCACGCTGAGCGGCACCTGGGCCGTGATCCAGTACCGCGGCCGTCGCGCCATCCCGGCCAGGGTCAAGATCAAGGCCATCCTGCGCCCCACCCGCGCTGTGCATTTTGCCCAGCGGATTGGCGGCGATCTGGTTGGCGGCGTCACCTACTCCCTGCGGTGGCCCGAGAAAGACCCGATCCGCTAGAGCATGTTGCTCAAAAGTGGGAACCGGTTTTGAGCGATCCGAACATGCGACATCAATAGGTTAGAGCGCGTTGCGTGAATTTGAGTGAACGCGACACGCTCTAGTGTGTTGGAGGCGGGGGGAGGGCAATGAAGGGCCCGCCCCGCCACCGATACACGCGCAAGGCGCATCGGGCTGACGAGATCAGGTCAGGCAGAATTCGCCCGACCCCTTGCCATGTGGCGGCCCGACCCGTGAGCGAAGAAATGCTGATTCGAATGGGCAGGAAACCTTTTCACCCGGTTCATTGACGCGCGTCAATTCTGGGTGGTTTTTTTCTGTACCTTAAATCTAGAGTTGATCGCTGTGCGCCGATGCTTGAGCAGAGCGATAGCGCGAACCCGGGGTTGCGCATGACATTGCATCCGGGCGAAGCGGCCACTGGTGGAGGTTTTCATGCCGAATAACCTGTCGGAAAAGGCGCGCATTGATACAGTCTTGAAGTTGACGGCCGATCTTGGCGCGGCGGATGAGAAAACGCTGGCCCGGCTGCGGACCCTGACCCGTGAGGCCGTAACGCGGACGGCGGCCACGTGTTTTTTGACTTCTACCACCCTGCGAAGCGCTATGAGCTTTGGGAAACCGGCGCATCCGCACCCGCCTTCGTCTTTACAAGCGCGCGTGTGCCCCGCCTGCGCCGCCCCGGCCCGGTAACACTGGACCTGCCAAAGGGCACGGTCTGGATTCGCGGCACCCTGATCGGCGCGGGCCTGCCCGCCGGTGCCTATGTGGGCATGACAATCGGCGGCGGCACTGCGCGGCTGGCGAAACCGGTGAACGTAACGGCAGCCAGCGGCGAGGTTGCCGCACCGCTTGCGGCGACGCTGACGCTGAAACTGGCCGCTGACAGGGTGTCGGCAACCGAAGGTGGCTGCCGTTCGGGAGCAGGCGTCGAGCTGCCGGAACTGACGCTGACTTTTGGTCCTGCCGGGGTGAAGATCGAGGGCGGCGCCGGCAAGGCCAAGGCATGGCGGCAGGCGTTCGATTTTGCCAAGCCCACCGGCGCGCTCGACTTCATTGCACCACTGTGGACGTTGCTTATCGGGTACGAGGTGCAACCGGACCATTTCGATGCGAGTGCCATGCGCAGCGCCTGCGCGCCATGCAGGCCCGCTGGTACGGGCCTGACGACCGTTTCCACAGGTTTGACGCCTGGATGGGCATCGGTGCCGCGGGCACGTTGATCCATGCGCCAAAGGTCAAACCGCTCGACACGCCGCTCAAAGCCCTTTTCCGCCTTTGGGAGGTGGCGGAGCCACCGGGACACCGGTTGCCCTGGACGCATGGCTATGAGAAAGATTGTCTGTTCTCTCACCTGTGTCACATCGCAAATGGCGAGACCCTGCTGACGACCGGCAGGTGCGGCGCAACATCTGGCGACTGCTCGAAGGCTCGCCCGACGCTGTCGCGCTCCTGTTGCTGGCGCATCAACGCGAGACCGGGTGTTTTCCAAAGGACAGCGATGCCCTCTGCGAACTGACCTCGGGCGTCTTCAGCACGCGGTCGATGGAGGATTGCTTGCCGCTGGCCTTCCCGCCGCTCTTGCGGGCCAGTCTTGACGTTCTTATTCGCGCCAGTGCTGAGCTTCCCGGTCTGATCGCGCCGGGCTCGTGGTTGGACTCTGCGGCCAATTCGCCATATATTGACGGGCCGTGGGCCGTTTGGCGGCAGGAAAACGCGGGTCAACTGGCGGGCAAACTGCACACTGGACCGGCACCGAAGGTCCTTTCGCTTCAGAGGGCCTATGCCGCCATCAAGCGCGCAATCGCACGCAACACCACGCGCGACGTGCAGTCGATCTCTGCCGATGACCGGCTGGATGAGCTTTTCGTCGACAGGCCCGACCCGATCCCCGGCATTCTCGACTCCGTTGCCATGGAAATGCCCGACATTCGGTTGAGGCTCGACAAGAGGTCGCTTGTGCAAGCGGATCGGGTCCGTGACCTGGCGCGTGACCTGATCGACGAAGCCGAGGAGCTTGATCCATCGCAGGCTGCCTCGGAACCGGATATCCGAATGCCCGACTGGCTGGTGACCATGGTCCGTGACCGGGCCGGTGCAGAGGGCAGCGACTTCGATCCCGTCGCCATCGCGCGCATGGCTGGCGTGCCCCTGAGCAGTGTCTTGCGGGCGGCGAAATCTGCTGATGTAGAAGAGTAGCGCCGCCGTCATGCAGCGGGCCAGAACGCGTCGTCTTGCCGGTGCTGCGTTGGTAATACTTGCTGCCGGTCGGCGCTTCTGCAATCCTTGAGGCGGAGTTTGCATGAGAGGGCCGCTTGAGGCTTAGCTTTTTTCATAAAATCGGATTGCTGCTTCCAGCGGTAACATGGCTGTTCATTCAGTTCACCATGTCCGGTGCCATGCATGGCGCCCCGTCTGGGGAAACCCGGATCGTGATTTGTTCCGAGGGCGGGGCATACGAAATCACGATTAACCCCGACTCTGGCCAGCCGACAATGCCCGCTATGGGCGAAAATGGCTGTGATTGGTGCCAGTCCTTTGGGCTGATCACGGATACTGCGTCGCGCTCCGATGTGGCCTGGGTCGTTTTGGCCCGGAGTTTCTTGCGCGATCTGCCCCGCTCCGCTCCGCCACATGACCCCTTGCGTCTGGTCGGCAATTACCAAAGCCGCGCGCCCCCCTCCTTTGATGTCTCACACCCTCTGACCGGAGCCGTCTGAAGCCGCGCCATTGTTGGGCGCTGGTTTCCGACAAACATGAGAATTAAAGGGAAAACCATGTTCAAAATACTTGCACGCGGCGTTGCCGCTGCCGCGCTTGCGGCCTCTTTCGTCATGCCCGCATGGGCCGACAACATCACCCTGACCGACACGATGGGCCGCACTGTCGAGGTGCCGGAAAACCCACAGCGCATGCTGCTCGGCTTTTACTTCGAGGATTTCATGGCTGTGGCCGGCCCCGATGCCTATGACCGCGTGGTCGCGATTTCCAAGGACACCTGGGAAGGCTGGCGCACCCTTCAGTGGCAGACCTATGCCGCTGTGATCCCGCGTCTGGAAGAGCTGGCGGATGTCGGTGAATTGGAATCCGGGACCTTCTCGCTTGAGGCGGCAGTTGCGGCGCAACCGGATGTCGCGGTTCTGGCGGCCTGGCAATACACCGCGCTTGGCGAGGTTGCCGACCGTCTGGAAGCCGCAGGCATCCCGATTGTCGTGCTCGACTACAACGCGCAGACGGTCGAGAAACACGTCCAGTCGACCGAGATTCTGGGCAAGCTGATGGGCGCGCAACAGCGCGCCAGGATGCTGGCCGATGAATATGCCGCCGCTGTGGCCGAGGTCGAATCCCGCCTCGCGGCTCTGCCTCGGGGCAACGCGCCAAAGATCTATGTCGAACTGGCCCGCAAGGGCAAGGATACGGTCGACAACTCCTATTCGGGCACCCAATGGGGCAGCGTCATTGACCAACTGGGGGCGATCAACATCGCCAACGGTCAGATCAGCAACTGGGGCCAGCTGAGCCCGGAATACGTGCTGGCCCAAAACCCGCAGATGATCCTGCTGGCCGGGTCGGGCTGGAGCGGGCGTGACGAGGCCGTGATCATGGGGCCGGGCGTTGACAGTGCCCTGACCCACGAGCGCATGCGCGCCTATCTGGGGCGGCCCGGCTGGGTCGGTCTGGATGCGGTGAAGACCGGCAATATCTTTGGCATCTATCACGGCGGCAACCGTACGCTGTACGATTACGCCTTTCTGCAATTCCTCGCCAAGGCCATGTATCCCGACGCCTTCGCCGACATCGACCCGCAAGCCTCGCTTGATCGGTTTTTTGCGACCTACATGCCGATCAAGTTCAAGGGCACCTACATGATGCATTTGCCCGAGGTCGGTCACTGATGACGGCCCCGAAGGGGGCGTCGTTCGCAAACCTGAAAGGGGCGGCGCAAGCCGCCCCTGAGGGCGCAGCGGCCATGCAATACACCACCCTGATGCGCCGACGCCTGACGCGGTTGGTCGGCGCCATTGCCGTCCTGTCGGTATTGAGCGTGGCGGATATTCTGACCGGCCCGGCCATGCTGGGATTGGGCGATGTGCTAAGCGCTCTGGTCACGCCCGCCAAGGCCGACGCCATGACGCGGGTGATCGTTCGCGATATCCGCCTGCCGATGACCCTGATGGCCATTCTGGTGGGCATGTCTCTGGGGGCGGCGGGCGTGCATATGCAGACCATCCTGGGGAACCCCCTGGCCAGCCCCTATACCCTAGGCTTTTCCGCCGCAGCCGGGTTCGGGGCGGCGCTCGCGATCCTGACGGGGGTGAGCCTGCCCATTCTGCCGTGGCTGACGATCCCGCTGTCTGCTTTTGTCATGTGCGTGCTGGCCGCAGCTCTGGTTTTTGCGTTTTCCAGAATGCGCGGCATGCGCCCGGAAATCATGGTGCTGGCGGGTATCGCCACCCTTTTCATGTTCCAGTCGGCGCAATCGCTGGTGCAATACCTGGCCGCGCCGGAAGTGTTGCAGTCCATAGTCTTCTGGCTGTTCGGCTCGCTGCTCAAGGCGAGCTGGAACAATGTGCCGATTGTGGCGGTGGTCTTTGGCGCGACAAGCCTGGCCGTTCTGCCCAATCTGTGGCACCTCACCGCGCTGCGCCTTGGCGATGCGCGGGCCGCGGCCATCGGTGTGGATGTGCGCGCGCTTCGGATCAAGATGTTCGGCGTCGTTGCCCTGTTGACTGCGGGCGCGGTGGCCTTTGTCGGGACCATCGGTTTTGTCGGGCTGGTGGCGCCGCATATCGCGCGCATGCTGGTGGGCGAGGATCAGCGCATCCTTTTGCCGATGGCGGCGCTGATGGGGGCGATCACCATGACCGGCGCGTCGGTGGCCTCCAAGCTGATCTCGCCGGGGGGCGTCATTCCGATCGGGATCGTCACGGCTTTGATCGGCGTGCCGTTCCTGTTCTTTCTCATCCTGCGCGGGCAAAGGAGCCACTGGTGAGCCTCGAAATCCAAAACCTGACCGTCGCCTATGGGCAAACGACGATCATCGACGCCTTGAGCGATGCATGGCCCGAAGGGCAGATCACGGCGCTGATCGGATGCAATGGGGCCGGCAAATCCACTTTGCTTCAGGCCCTTGCCGGGTTGATCCCGATGCAGGGCGACATCGTGCTTTGCGGTGCGCCCCTGTCAGGCGAAGCGCGGCGCCGCAGGATTGCCTATATGCCACAGGATACCAGTGCGCAGTCCTCGTTGACGGTTCTCGAGGTGGTTCTTCTCGGGCGGCTTGGGCATCTCGGCCTGCGCCTGCCGCCGGATCTTGCGGATGAGGCAATGGCGGCTCTGGACGTGTTCGGGCTTGCGCTTTTGGCAGGCCGACAGCTGGATGCGATCAGTGGCCGGCAGCGCCAACTTGTGTTCCTCGCACAAGCCCTGTTCCGCCAACCTCGCGTTCTTTTGCTGGACGAACCAACCGCCGCGCTTGATCTTCGCCATCAGTTGCTCGTGCTGGAACAGTTGCGCGGGATCGCCCACAACACCGGAACAATTATCGGCATGGCGATGCACGACCTCAACCTTGCGGCGCAATATGCCGATCGCATCATCGGTCTGAACGGCGGGCAGAAAACAGCGTCCGGCCCCGCTGTGGACGTCCTTACCCCAGAGACCCTCAAGATCATGTATGGCATCGAGGCGCTGGTGACCAAGGTTGGCGACAACCCGCTTAACGTGCGACCGATCCGGGCGCTGGAGTAATGCCATGACATCGCCAGAGGCGTGCCGACCAACATGAGAGATGCCGTGCAATCGGATCGCCGTGTCAAACTTGCCGCCGACGGCTTTCCGACCGGCCCGATCGTGTTCTATCGCAGCGCCTTCGCGATGATCCCTGTTGTCGGGTTTCTCTGGCTCAAGGGGGGCTTTCCAAATGGCTTGGAACCCTGCGCCGCCCGGGGCACGTGCTGCGGTGTCTGGCGGGCTGTGTGGCCATGTTCGCCGCCTTTGCCTCGCTGCGCTTATCTGCCATTGGCGGACTAGGGCATGTCGC
>JAVVFB010000102.1:0-11023 GCA_032251095.1 Roseovarius sp.
GTCGGCATGGATCATATCGCGGTAGTCCTCGGTCAACTCGTCCTGCATGTGCTTCGGCGCATGGCCAAGAAGGTTGCACAAAAGGTCGGATACCCTCCAAAGGCTGCGTCTTCCACAGCGACAGGGGCAGCCAATACTTTGTGCATGACTATCAGAAGATCCTGCGCTGGCGTGGCTTCCGGGGCTCGATGAGCTGCAAAGGTAATTGTTGTGACAATGCGGCCGTCTTGCGTCGGGAAAACAGCGCCCCACGCTGTTTCCTGATCCTCCTCACCTTCTTCAAAACCATCAAGGCCGAGCTGATCTGGCGGCGGTCATCGGCAAGACGGCGGCAAGCAGAGATAGGGATGTTCGAATACATCAACGGTTTCTACAATCCGCGACGACGCCACTCGGCATTGACCTGGAAAAGCCCGGTCGCCTTTGAACGTAAGGTGGCTTGAACGCGCACTTGGGGCGGCACGAAAGCGCGAGAGGTCCAGTAGAGCATGTCGCGTTCATTCGCATTCGCGCGACGCGCTCTAACCTATTGATTTCGCATGTTCGAGAATCTCAAAACCAGTTCCCGCTTTTGAGCAACATGCTTTAGCGGACCAGATCGCGCATGCCGTGATCCAGCCCTTCGAGCGTCATCGGCACCATCCTATCCTCGAAGATATCGCGGATCATGGCGATGGAATGGGTGTAATCCCACTGGTTGCGCGGCACAGGGTTGATCCAGAGATTGCCCGCCCATTGCGCGCGCGCCCGCTCTAGCCAGACCTGGCCGGATTCGGCATTCCAGTGCTCGTTCGCGCCGCCCGGATAGGCGATCTCGTAAGGGGACATGCTGGCGTCGCCCACGAAAATGCATTTGTAATCAGAGCCATAGGTGCGCAACACCTCTTGGGTTGGGATCTGGGCATTCCAGCGGCGGGCGTTGTCGCGCCACACACCTTCATAAAGGCAGTTGTGGAAGTAGTAGTATTCCAGATGCTTGAATTCGGCGCGCGCGGCGCTGAACAACTCTTGCACCACCTTGATATGCGGGTCCATGCTTCCGCCGACATCGAGAAACAACAGCACCTTGACCGCATTGCGCCGCTCAGGGCGGGTTTTGACGTCAAGATAGCCATGCTCGGCGGTGGCGCGAATGGTGCCATCCATGTCAAGCTCGTCCGCCGCCCCGTCGCGCGCCCATCGGCGCAGGCGCTTGAGCGCGACCTTGATGTTGCGGGTGCCAAGCTCGACCGTGTCGTCGAGATTGCGAAACTCGCGTTTGTCCCAGACCTTGACCGCGCGCTGATGGCGCGACTTGTCCTGACCGATGCGCACGCCCTCGGGGTTATAGCCATGGGCGCCGAACGGGCTTGTGCCGGCGGTGCCGATCCATTTGCTGCCGCCCTGATGGCGGCCTTGTTGGTCCTTGAGGCGCTCCTTGAGCGTCTCCATCAGCTTGTCAAATCCACCGAGCGCCTCGATCTCGGCGCGCTCTTCGGCGCTCAGATGCTTTTCGGCCAGCTTTTCAAGCCATTCCTTTGGCAGATCGACAGCGTTCACAACATTTTGCGGCGTGATCGCCTCAAGCCCGTCAAAGCTTGCGGCAAAGGCGCGGTCAAAGCGGTCGATCAGGCGCTCGTCTTTGACCATGGCGCTGCGGGCGAGGTAATAAAATCCCTCGACATCATAGGTCACAAGGCCCGCATTCATCGCCTCGAGAAAGGTCAGGTATTCGCGCAGGGAAACCGGCAGACCGGCGTTTCTGAGGTTCTCGAAAAACGGTAGAAACATCGCCCTTTACAAAGCGTTGCGGTGAATGATCAAGGTCACGAACAGGCCAATAAGCGCAAACATGAGCGCATAGACAAAGCCATATTGCAGGATATCGGCCAGCTTGCCCTTACGACGCCGCGCCAGAAGCGCGCCGGTCACTGCGCCGATAAGTGCCCCGAAAATAACGATCATTTTTTACCCGTTCGGTCCTTTCAACGGGCTGAGCGCGGTCACTTCTCTTAGCTTTGCGCGCACCGCCCAATCTGCGCCATAGCCGTATCGTGCCCAGCCCAGACTGTCCAGTCGAATGCTGCGCGCCTCAGAGACGCGCCCGGTCAGATCAAGCGCCTCGGCGCGCAGCATCATCAGGGTCGCCAGAAGAGCCGCGTTTTCATAGCGTTCCGCGGTGCCAAGATGCGGCCCGAGCAGCATAAGCGCGTCGTCGCCCCGGCCTTGCGTGATCGCGTAGGCGGCAAGTTGCGCCGCCGCATAGGCCAGGTGAAGATCGGTGCCGGGGGTGCGTTTGTAAAATTGCTCGGCGGCGACGAAATGCTCCTGTGCGTAATCGGGGTTGGTTGCCTGCGTGAGGCGGCCAAGCGCGAAATGGCTGAAGGCGCGGCGGTGATCGGTCCAGCCGACAGCCTTGGCGATGCGCAAAGCGTCCTGGGCGGCGATGCGACGCTGGTTGGTGCGGCTTCCGGGCCCAAGCGCGGTCTGGATCGCCTCGATCCAGGCGCGCGGCGTCGAGCCGGCAAAGTTCGGCGCGACGTGATCACCGGCAGGGTGCAGCCGACTTAGAATGCCGGGCAGGCGGGCCTCGACCTCGCGGCGCGACATGCCGCTTTGCAATTCGGGCGCATAATAGGCGCGCAGGATCAGCATATCAAAACCGGTCAGGACAGCATGCACATTGTCATCGTTGAACACGCTGTCGGACAGGCGGTAGAGATCGTTGAGCGGCCCAAGCGCCTGTGCCAATTCCTCGTGCAGGCAATCGCGCACCTCTTGCGGGCTTGAATCGCTCGGCACGAAGATGGCGATCTTCTTGCGTTCTTTAAGCTGGCTCCAATCGGTCAGGCGCGAATTGCGCGCCGCGCGGTATTGCGACAGCCGCGAGATGTTGGGCACCACGAAACAGGCGGCTTTGGGCAGGTGGCGGCTGATATCTGCGCGGCTTACGGCCTCGATGGTGATATTGGCGCCGCTGTCGTTGACGCGGTTGATGTCGATGCCGGCCTCGGTGCGCAAGCGGTGCAAGAGGCGGTTGAGATCGGGGATCAGCGTCAGCGGCGGGCTGCCGGTGACCTGAACGCTGATCGGCCCTTCAAAGCGCGACAAATGTTGCAGCATGCGCCCTGATTCAAGCTGAAAGCTGAGATCAAGGAAATCGCGCTGGATGTCCCGGTTCGAGCGTTGCGCCGGTACCGGACGCGGGGCCGAGAAGGATTTCATCGGCGGCATTGTGCTTTCCTGCTGAATCGCTGCGCGGGTCGGCATTTCGTTGTATCGCCCCGGCACACAGGCGCCCAGCAACAGACAAATTGGCAAAATTACGCGACGCATCGGGCCCCCGAAATTGTGTTCAGCATCAATAGACCCTCTGTCCAAGACACAAGGGGCCGTACATCGACATAGGCGGCCAAGAAAAAGCGCGGTCGCTTATTGATCAAACCGCACCTCATCCGGGCAAATCCATAGCCGGGTCAGGGGCAGGATTGATGTTCATCCTGTTCTGGGTAAGGAGCATTTAAGGCAAAAATGTGGCAAATGCAATTCACGCGTGCAGGGCGGGGGGGCGAGGCCCTGCTTCCAGCCCCGAATCCCCCGTTTCACGCCCGATACCTCAGCGTTGACGCCGGGCCATGAAGGCCAGCCGTTCAAACAAATGCACATCCTGTTCGTTTTTCAAAAGCGCGCCATGCAGCTTGGGCAGGGCATCGGCCCCGTCGCGGCGCAGGTCCTCGACGCTCAGGTCTTCGGCCAAGATAAGCTTGAGCCAATCCAGAACCTCGGAGGTCGAGGGCTTTTTCTTGAGGCCGGGTTGCTCGCGCAGCTCGAAAAACCGGGTCAGGGCGGTGGTCAGCAGCGCATCCTTGATGCCGGGGTGGTGCACTTCGACGATCTTGCGCATCGTATCGGCATCGGGAAAGCGGATGTAATGAAAGAAACACCGCCGCAAAAACGCATCCGGCAGCTCTTTTTCGTTGTTCGAGGTGATGATGATCACCGGGCGATGCCGCGCCTTGATGGTTTCGCCGGTCTCGTAGACGTGAAATTCCATCTGGTCGAGTTCCTGCAACAGGTCGTTGGGGAACTCGATATCGGCCTTGTCGATCTCGTCGATCAACAGCACGACCTTTTCGTCAGAGGCAAACGCCTCCCAGAGCTTGCCGCGCTTGATGTAGTTTTTCACATCATGCACGCGCGCGTCGCCAAGCTGGCTGTCGCGCAGCCGGCTGACGGCGTCATATTCGTAAAGGCCTTGTTGGGCCTTTGTGGTGGATTTGATGTTCCACTCGATCAGACGCATCCCAAGCGATTGCGCCACCTGTCGCGCCAGCTCGGTCTTGCCGGTGCCCGGCTCGCCCTTGACCAGAAGCGGACGTTCAAGCGTCACGGCGGCGTTGACCGCAACGGTCAGGTCATCGGTGGCGACATAGGCGTCGGTGCCTTCAAATTTCATCGGTTCCTTGGTCCTTTTTACGGCATCGGGTGCCAGTCATTCGGGCCACCCTAGATTGTCCCGTAATTCACATCAATGGCGCATGATTGACTAGTGACAATCGGATAACTCGGGTGTAGATCAGCGCGCAGAGAAGCCCAATGTCTTGGGAGATTATCATGCCGGACACTGGCCTTGATGAGGGGATAGAGATGAAAGCGGAAGTATTTCTGCCCGAAGATTATCAACCGGCCGAAGACGAGCCATTCATGAATGAACGTCAGACGGAGTATTTCCGCCGCAAGCTTATAGCCTGGCGCGAGGATCTTCTTGAAGGAAGCCGCGAAACCATCGAAGGGCTTCAGGACGGCACCCGTGCCATCCCGGATGTGGCCGACCGTGCCAGCGAAGAAACCGATCGCGCGCTTGAGTTGCGCACCCGTGATCGTCAACGCAAGCTGGTCGCCAAGATCGACTCGGCCCTGCGCCGGATTGACCAGGGTGAATACGGCTATTGCGAAGTGACCGGCGAGCCGATCAGCCTCAAGCGGCTTGATGCCCGCCCGATCGCCACCATGAGCCTTGAGGCGCAAGAACGCCACGAGCGGCGCGAAAAGGTGCACCGCGACGACTAGGGGTGCCGCGCTTGTCACTCGACAAAATTTGCACAAAACGACGCGCCGGGGCTTTATCCCCGGCGCGTTTCGGTTCAAAGGGAACCGCATGAGGCTGGATACGCTGAAAATAACCGTCATCGGGGCCGGTATCGGTGGCCTGGCCGTTGCGCGCGCCCTTGCGCTGCAAGGCGGCGATGTGACGGTCCTGGAGCAGTCCGCCGAAATCTCCGAGGTGGGCGCGGGCCTTCAGATAAGCCCGAACGGCTTTGCCGTGCTGCGCGCGCTTGGATTGGCCGACCCTCTGCGCGCCCATGCGGTGCAGGCGACGGGCGTCAGCCTGTGCGATTATCGCGGCGACAAGGTTGTCCATCTCGATCTTGGCGCGCTTGAGAGTGACGATTATTATTTCATCCATCGCGCCGATCTGATCGACGTTCTGGCACAGGGCGCGCGGGCGGCGGGGGTCAAGATCCAGCTTTTGCAAAAGGTCTGCGGCGTCACCCCAGGCGCGCGCCCACAGGTGCAACTGTCCAATGGCGCCACGCTGAGCACGGACCTGGTGATCGGTGCCGACGGCCTGCACTCGAAAGTGCGCGTGGCGCTTAATGGCACATCGGCGCCGTTCTTTACCCGCCAAGTCGCCTGGCGCGCCATCATTCCAAACCTGGCCGGACGCGGCCCCGAGGCGCGGGTGCATATGGGGCCGTTGCGCCATGTTGTCAGCTATCCGTTGCGCGGTGGTACGCTTTTGAACATCGTGGCGGTGCAGGAAAAGGCCGCTTGGGCCGCAGAAAGCTGGAGCCAGAAAGACGACCCCGTGGCACTGCGCGCGGCCTTTGCCGATTTCGGCCCCGAGGTGCGCGATATGCTTGGCGCGATCAGTGACGTGCATCTTTGGGGCCTGTTCCGCCATCCGGTGGCGCCGGTCTGGCAGGGGGGCAATCTTGCGCTGCTTGGCGACGCGGCCCATCCGACCCTGCCATTCATGGCGCAGGGGGCATCAATGGCGCTTGAGGATGGTTGGGTTCTCTCGGCGGCTCTTGCAGGTGCGGGCGATCCGTCAGAGGCGCTTGCGCTTTACCAGCGCCGCCGCGAGGCGCGCGCGCGACGGGTGGTCGAGGCCGCCAATCGCAACGCCTGGAAATACCATCTTGCCTTTCCACCGCTCAGATGGGCCGCGCATGCCGCGCTTCGCGTCGGCGGCACGCTTGCGCCAACCCGCATGATGCGCCAGTTCGATTGGCTTTACGGCCATGACGTGACGAAGATATCGGCCTGATCCAGCTGTCGTTCATACGTGTTAACGATGCAACGTTTTCTCTTTTTAAGGGCGCCGGTCTTGTATTGATCGCCCGGATTGGCCAGAATGAGGAAACAATAAAAAAATACTTGAGGAGCGGTTCATGTCTATCAAAACACACCTGATTTTGGGTGCGATTTTCGCATCCATGCCCCTTGCGCTATCCGCACAGGACGCGGGCGGCGCCTTTACACTTGGCTATGGCGCCTCGTCGGTCTCTGGTCCGGGGGGCAATCTGTCGACCCTGTCGCTGGACGGCGTTGGCAATATCGCGTTGAACAACAACATGAACATCGGCCTTTACGGCTCGTTCCGCAACGTCGATGAAAACAACACAAGCGACGATCTCTCGGCCTCTGATTTCGGTCTTGCGCTGAATTATCAGTTCTTCAACGGCGTGGTTCTTGGGGGCTATCTTGATTATGCCAACCTTGATTTTGGCTCATTCTCCAGGGATTTGGATGCGACGTCTTATGGCGGCACACTGGGCTATGTGACCGATACCTTCGGCGCCGAGGCCTTTCTTGGCGGCACCGAAACCTCGCCTGATCTTGCGGCCGGGGTGGATTGGGTCGATTATGGTCTGAACCTGCGCTACGTGATCTCGCCGCAGGCCCGCATTGGCGGTCATATCATGCGCAGCGACATTTCCGTGCCCAACGCCACCGATGTCGAGATCGATTCTTATGGGATTGGCGGCGATTATGGCTTTGGCAACGGCTGGTCCGGCTTTGCCGGGCTAAGCTATGTTGAACTTGATGCGGCCAATCTAGACGCCACCACCTTTGGCGTGGGTGTTGGCTATGACCTGAAACAGATCAGCCAATTGCCCGCCGCCCTGTCGCTGGAACTGTCGCATACGGACCTGAACCAGCCGGGCGCTGGCACCAATGTCGACACCATCCGTCTGAGTGTGACCCTGCCGCTTGGCAACCGCCAGAACGCCAATCCGCTCAACAGCGTGAGCCGCTCGGCCATGTCGCCGCGCCACAACGCCGTGTCGACATTGCTTGATTCAGCGTTCTGAGGAAGTGACAGGGCAGGGGCCTTGCCGCCTGCCTGCCCAAGACGCAAAAGGGCGCGCCGTATCTGCGGCGCGCCTTTTTCAATGCGCCGGTAAGGGATTTTCGCGCCTCACGCGTCCAGCGTGACCCAGATTGGCACGTGATCGGATGGCTTTTCACGCGCGCGAATGTCCTTGTCGATCTGGCAATCGGTCAAAAGATCGGCGGCCTGCGGGCTAAGCAGAAAGTGGTCAATGCGAATGCCGTCGTTCTTGTTCCAGGCCCCGGCCTGATAATCCCAGAACGTGTAATGCCCCGGCCCCTGCGTGCGGGTGCGAAACGCCTCGGTAAAGCCAAGGTTGAGGATGCGGCGAAAGGCGGCGCGGCTCTCGGGCAGCGCAAGCGCGTCCTTGACCCAGACCTCGGGGCGGGCGGCATCCTCATCCTGTGGGATGATGTTGTAATCGCCCGCCATTACAACCGGTTCCTCGCTCGCCAACAACGCCTTCGCGCGCAGGCGCAGCCGCTCCATCCAGGCCAGCTTATAGTCGTATTTCGGCCCCGGCACCGGGTTGCCATTGGGCAGGTAAAGCCCGCAAACCCGCACCGCCGTCTTGTCACCGATCACCGTCGCCTCGATCCAGCGCGCCTGTTCATCGCTCGCATCCCCCGGCAGGCCGCGGCTGACATCCTCAAGCGGAAGCTTTGAGAGGATCGCAACCCCGTTGAACCCCTTTTGGCCGTGGGTTTCGACGATATAGCCCCGGTCCTCGAATATCTCGCGCGGGAAATTCTCATCGACCGATTTGATTTCCTGCAACAGCGCGACATCCGGCTCGGCCTCGTCAAGCCAGGCGGGCAGGGCCTCGATCCTGGCCTTGATGCCGTTGATGTTGAAGCTTGCGATTTTCATGTGGCCCCCAAGTCTGCTTTGCCCCTCTATCGCCCAGCCATGGCGGGCTGACAAGCGGTTTACGGGGCAAGCGGTGCGCCCAAAGCGCGGCGCGCACGCAAGAGCGCGACAAGCGGCGTGAATGAGCTATGCCTTGCAGGATATTGATTTACATAGAAAAGGATACACCGCAGCCGCAAGAGCTACTGGCGTTCGGGTTCTCGATCACAAAGCGCGCCCCGATCAGTTCTTCGCTGAAATCAATTGTGGCCCCGGCCAGAAACGGCAAGGACGTGCTATCGACCACCACCTTTTGCCCCTGACCCTCAAGCACAAGATCATCCTCGGCGGGCTGATCCAGCTTGATCTCGTATTGAAACCCTGAACAGCCGCCGCCCTCAACCGCGACGCGCAGCGCCTGACCTTGCTGATCTGCGCCGATTTCGGACAGGCGGGCAAAGGCGCGGGGGGTCACTTTGGGGGGCAGGTTCATGCGGGGCTCCGGGCTGGTGTTCGACTTCTGTTACAGGGCAATATAGGGATGGCGCGTACCGCCGACAAGGAGATCCAAGATGACGGCCCTTTACGCCTCTGATCCGTCCCAGACCCGCGGCCGCCTTGTCGCCGAGGAGGAAAGCGCGTTTCGCTCGCCGTTTCAGCGCGATCGCGACCGGATCATCCATTCCAGCGCCTTTCGCCGCCTCAAGCACAAGACCCAGGTTTTTGTCGAACATGAGGGCGATTATTTCCGGACCCGTCTGACCCATTCCATCGAGGTGGCACAGGTGGCGCGCACGATTTCCGGCGCGCTTGGCCTGAATGGCGAACTAACCGAGGCGGTGGCGCTTGCCCATGACCTTGGCCACACGCCCTTTGGCCATGCGGGCGAAGACACGCTTGATGCGCTGATGGCGCCCTATGGCGGGTTTGATCACAACGCGCAGGCCCTGCGTATCGTCACCACGATGGAGCGCCATTATGCCGAGTTTGACGGGCTCAACCTCACATGGGAGACGCTTGAAGGCATCGCCAAACACAATGGCCCTGTGACGCCCCTTGGGGGCGATGGCCCTGTGACGCCCCTTGGGGGCGATGGCCCTGTCACCGGGCCGCTGCCCTACGCCTTGGCCGAATATAACGCCCGCCATGATCTTGAACTGCACACCCACGCCAATGCCGAGGCCCAGGTGGCGGCGCTTTCGGATGATATCGCCTATAACAATCACGATCTGCATGACGGGTTGCGCGCCGGGCTGTTCAATGACGAGGAAATCTGTGTTCTGCCCCTTGTGGGCGATTTTTACCGCGAGGTTGACCGGCTCTATCCGCGCCTTGATGCCAGCCGCCGCCGCCACGAGGCCTTGCGCCGGGTGTTTGGCGTGATGGTCGCTGACGTGATCGAGCATTCGCGCGATGAACTGGCCCGAGCCGCGCCGCAAAGCGCGGCCGAGGTGCGCCATCTGGGCCGCGCTGTGATCCGGTTTTCGCCGGGCCTCTGGGACGATCTGCAACAGATACGCAAGTTTCTCTTTACCCGGATGTACCGCGCGCCCTCGGTCAATGAGATGCGCGAACAGGTCCACGGGGTTGTCAGTGACCTTTTCCCCTTTTATCTGGATCATCCGCACTATTTACCCCAAGAGTGGCGCGAAGATGTGGCACGGGCCGCCGACAAGACGGCGCTGGCGCGATTGGTAAGTGATTACATCGCCGGGATGACCGACCGCTTTGCCCTTGAGCAGCATGCGCGGCTTTTGGGCGGTCCGGGCGGGCCCGGCGAAAGAGGGAGAGACTAGCAATCATGGCACTCGAATCAGAGGTCGGGGCCTTGTCGCCGGTGATGGTGTTTGCGCTGGTCGGCGCCTTGGGGGTCGGGGCGCAATGGTTGGCTTGGCGGTTGCGCATGCCCGCCATCGTGCTGATGCTTCTGGCCGGGCTTGCGGTCGGGCCGGGGCTTGGCCTGTTTGATCCGGCGCGCGACATTGGCCCGCTGATGGGGCCGATGGTGGCGATTGCTGTGGCGATCATCCTGTTCGAGGGCGGTCTGACCCTCAATATCCAGAGCCTGCGCGGCGCCGCCGAAGGTGTCTGGCGGCTGGTGCTGATCGGCGCGCCGGTGGGCTGGCTTGGCTCGACGCTGGCGCTGCATTACGCGGCCGGGCTTGACTGGGCGATTGCGGCGGTGTTCGGCGGGATCATGATCGTCACCGGGCCGACGGTGATCGCGCCGCTGTTGCGGCAGGCGCGCCTGTCGCGCCGCCCGGCGCAGCTTTTGCAATGGGAGGCCATCGTCAACGATCCGGTCGGCGCGCTTGCGGCGGTGCTGGCCTTCGAGGTGGTGCTGGTGCTCAACGCCTCGGAAACTGCGGCCTCAGCAGCTTGGGCCATGGCGCAGGGCATCACGGTTGCGATTGCCCTTGGGCTTGCGGCCGGTTGGGGGCTGGCGCGGGCGTTTCGTGACGGCAAGGTGCCCGAATTCATGAAAGTCCCGGTGCTTTTCGCCGTTTTGCTTGGGGTTTTTGCGCTTTCGGACAGGGTTTTGCATGAAAGCGGGCTTTTGACGGTCACGGTGATGGGCGTTTATATCGCCAATGCCGACCTGCCAAGCTATGCCGAGTTGCGCCGCTTCAAGGAGCACGCGACCGTTCTGCTTGTCTCGGGTGTCTTTATCCTTCTGGCGGCCTCGATGAACCTTGAGACGCTTGCGCTTCTGGATGCGCGCGCCGCCCTTTTTGTGGTGGTGACCATCCTTCTGGTGCGCCCTTTGACGGTGCTGATCTCGCTGATCGGCACCAA
>JAVVFB010000103.1:0-10994 GCA_032251095.1 Roseovarius sp.
CGCCAAGAGGCCAAGCCCAATCAGGCGATGCCCCGCCGAGCCGGTTGCATTGGCATAGGTGAAGCTTGCCATGGTCACCCCCGCCATCGGAAAGCTAAGCGCCCAGAACGCCAGCGAAAACGGCAGCCGCAAAAGGCTTGGCAATTGCACCGCCACGATCAGCGTGAATAAATAAGCCACGTTCAAAAGCACGCGGGCAAAGGGATCAATGCCGCCAACAAGCGCCACCCAGGCCAGAAACCCGACCGAGGGCGGCGCGATCAGGATAACCAGCGTCGGCTGAAGCCGTTGCGGCAAGGGATCGTGAAAGATCAGCCGGTTCATCACCAGCACCAGGAAAACGATCCAGAAAATCAGCCCGACCGAGGTGAAAAACCAACTGATCTCAATATAACCCAAGGGCACACCGGCAATCGCCACGATCACATTGCCCACCGCCGGAATGAACCAGGCGGGCGTCAGATGGCCATGCTGAAACGACCGCGCGCTGATCCAGCGGCTGACCACCGAGACCGTCAGAACAGCTGCAAGGGCACCGCCACAAGCCACATCGCCCGCGCCAACCCCGGCGCCGGGGCAAGCATCACCACCGACATCAGCGCCAGCGCGATCGAGATCGCCGGGAAGAACGCAAGCTTGACCGGATGCTGCCATTCGGTCACCACCGCGCGCGGATGGCGCAGGCCCTTGGCGATATATAAAAGCGCAACAACCGCAAAGATGGCCATGCTCAGACCATGCGCCATGCCGGATATGAAATGCCCAAGCCCAAGCGCCGCCTCGCCCGCCCGAAGCGCAAGCGTAAAACCGCAAAGCCCCATCACGATGGTGAAAAGCGTGACCGGCACATGCGCAAGCCAATGGGTCGTTACGGGCTGTTGTGCCGCTGACATGCGCGCGCCTACTCCGGCGCGCCGATGCTCAGGAAAAGATCGCTCAGCCCCTCGATTTGACCATGCAGATCGCTGCCGGGTTTGACCGGCCCGACGCCCGCCGGCGTGCCGGTATAGATAAGATCGCCCGGCATCAGGTGATAAAATTGCGACAGATGCGCGATCACCTCGGGCACCGACCAGACCATATCGCAGAGCTGCGCCTCTTGCACGACCGCGCCATTCTGCGTGAGGCGGATCGTCTGATCGCCAATCTCGCCAAACTCTGCTGCGCGGGTCAGCGGGGCGATGATCGCGGAGTCTTCGAAATCCTTGCCCAGATCCCAGGGCCGGCGTTTATCCTTGGCCTGCGCCTGTAGATCGCGGCGCGTCAGGTCGATACCACAGGCATAACCGAAAACCGCCTGCATCGCGTTCGCCTTGGTCACCCGAAAGGCGGGCGCGCCGATCGCCACGACAAATTCCATCTCGTGATGGCACTCCTGCGTGCCAAGAGGATAGGCAATGCTCGCCCCGCTGTGACAGATCGCATGCGCCGACTTGGTGAAATAAAACGGCGCCTCGCGGTCAACCTCATTGCCCATCTCGGCGGCATGCGCGGCATAATTGCGGCCGACGCAAAATATCCGGCGGACGGGAAAACACTCATCTAGCCCAAGAACGGGAACCTGTGGCGCTGCGGGCACGTCGAAAAGCGGTGTTGTCATAGGGGGCTCCGGGGCTGGCGGGTATCTTTCCCGCCCGTTATGCGCCCGCCTCCCAGCCTTGTCAAAGCCTAGCGGCGCGGCGGGCATTGGCCTGCGCCATGCCCTGTGTCATGAAGATGTGACATGACCCTGATAGATCAGGACGACTCGAAAAGGCCCGCGCATGGAATTTAAAAGATACGCCGTTTACGTCACCCCCGAACCCGGGCCACTCGCCAATTTCGGCGCGGCCTGGCTTGGCTGGGATTGCACAACAGGGCGCAACGTCGGTCACCCAGAGGTGCCCGGCCTGCCCCTGCCCGTGGCCGAAATCACCGAAACGCCACGCAAATACGGCCTGCATGCAACTATGAAACCACCCTTTCGCCTGCGCGACGGCGCAAACGAGGCCGCGCTGCGCGCCGCCTTTGACAGGTTCTGTCGCATCGCGGCGCCCGTAACACTCGACGGGCTGACCCTCGCCCGCCTCGGCCGGTTTCTGGCGCTTGTTCCAGAGGGAGATGACACCGCTCTGCGTACCTTGGCCGCCGACACCCTGCGCGCCTTCGAGTCCTTCCGCGCGCCGCTCACCCAGGCCGAACACGCGCGCCGCCGCGCCAGCAGCCTCAGTGCCGAACAGGATGCGCTTTTGCTCCAATGGGGATATCCCTACGTGATGCATGAATTCCGCTTTCACATCACGTTGACCGGCAAGCTTCCGCGGGACAAGGCAATCCGGACGCAGGCCATTCTTACCCCCCTGCTCGCCCCTCTCCTGCCGCGCCCCTTTGCCATTACCGCGCTCTCTTTGACGGGTGAAGACGATAGCGGTTGCTTTCACCTGATCCGCCGTCGTCCGCTATGCGGTTGAAAAAGAGTTTCATGCCTTCGGCGAGGATATTTTCGGCCAGAAGAAACAACAGGCCCACAATTTCACCGTTCTTCAAATACTCAATTACGCGACATCAAAGTGCAGGCTGACCTGTGCCTGATGCGACGATGCGTGACAGAAGGGCATCTTGCGGCACTGCAGCATGAAGCGTATGCGTAGGGCATGAACACACAGCGCTGCCCCCGACTGACCCGTACCGACTGGCTTGTGGCCGGGCTCTCTGCGCTTTGCGAACAGGGGCCTGGCGCGCTTGGGGCCGAACCTCTGGCACGGCGCGTCGGGGCGACCAAGGGGTCGTTTTATTGGCATTTCACCGATGTGCCGGCCTATAATCTTGCCCTTTTGGGCCTTTGGGAGGTCGCAGCGCAACAAGCACTCGCGAGCTGCGCACAAGCGGATGCGACCGACGCCACGCGCCTGCGCGCGACGGCCCAGATGATTGCCGCAACATCAACCAGCGACACCCCCGCCTTACGCGCAGAGCCCGCAATCCGTGCATGGGCACGCGACGACACCAACTGCGCCAGCGTGGTGGCCGAGGTTGACGAGGCCCGGCTGCAACGGTTGCGCGAGCTTTTGTCGGCCTGTGGCATCGACAACGGGGAAATGGCGCGCATCCTTTACGCCAGTGCCATCGGCATGGAAGATTTGCGCGACCGTGACGCGGCGCAGAATTCAGACGCGATCGGCTCGCTGGTCGATCTGGTTCTGGCGCTCCGCTAAGCGATGCGGTTTGCTGTTCTCCTCTCTTTGCTTGCCTTGTTTGGCGCCTGCAAGGACGAAACCGTGACAGGCTACGGCGGGGACGCTGCGACCTGGACCCTGCAAAGTATCGACCGGCAACCCTTTGGTGCCCATGCCACGCTGATCCTGCCGAAAGAGGGCCAGATCGCCGGGCAAGCGCCTTGCAATAGCTATACAGGCCAGCAGAGCGCGCCCTATCCGTGGTTTGCCCCCGCCGTCATTGCGGCCACCAAACGCGCCTGTCCCGAGCTTGAGGCCGAGAGCCGTTATTTTCGCGCCTTGGCAGAAATGACCCTGGTCGAGGTGGTGGGAGATATCCTGATCCTGAGCAATGACGCCGGGCGCGAGATGATCTTTTCCGCCGCAAGGTAATCTTACCCCAAGCGAGGCGGCCTGTCAGGGCCGACGAGCGCGCTGCGCGAACCGGTCAATAAACCTTTGGCGCGCATCAGGCAGCGGCTTGTTGCCAAGCTCGGGTGCGAGATGATTGCGCAAAAAATACCCGGTCAGATCGAGCCCCTGCAAGATATCGGCATCAGGCGCGGGCCCCTGACCGAGCATGCAAGGCGGCAATGGCAGCAAACGCTCGGCCCAGTCCCCTGCCCCGGCACGTGACACGGCGCGCCCGCTGCGCGGCGAGACGAAGGACAGGTCATTGGCCTGCGGGCCCATCACCGCACAGGCGCGCAGATCAAGGCCAAAGCCCATTTCCTCAAGCAAGGCCAATTCCCAGTTGAGGTAGGCCAGCGGCCAGATTTCCGGCTGATCGAGCAGATCAAGCAATGTCTCGGTCCGACGGTAAAGCGGCAGGCAGGCTTCGCGTTCAGGCAGGCAAAAGAGCAACAGCGCTGTCACGGCGTTCAGCCCGGCCAGCGCCAGCCTGTCGCCCATCGCCGTGCCAGCGCGCGAGCGCAGCGGCTCGACCCTGAACGTGCCGATGTGATCTTCAAGCCGCGCGCGCCATTCAAGGTCAAGTTGGGCGCCGGCTTGCAGGATCGGGGAAAGCTTGCGTGACGCACCACCGCGCACCACACCGGCATGACGCCCGCGCGACGGCGTGAGCACCTCGATGATCGCGGCATTTTCACCGTGCCTGCGGCTTGCCAGCAATATCCCCTGATCGCGCCAGTCCATCAGATTGCTCCCTAAACCTGTCCGCGCCATTGCACACCAGACGGCGCGCCCAGCCAAGCCCCTTGGCGCATTACTCAGAGAGGCCCGGTTCATCCAGAAGATGGCGCCCGGCGCGATCTTCGACCTCGACCACCCAGATATCCGGGTCAAACCCGCGCTGCCGGGTGATGGCGGCGTCAACCTCGGCCTCGGCGCCCTCGGCCAGAACCACCCAGGCCCGCGCGCCCGACATCAGATCGAAGGATCGCTGATAGGCGCGCGCCTGACCGTCAAGCGTGTTGAGCTTGACCAGAACCGCACCGCCGGTGTCATCGCCATGCGCCACAACAAAGGCGGGAATATCGGCAAGCCGAAGCCGCGTGAGATAGGCCTGCACCCAGAATGAGGCGGTCAGGCGCGCCATCAGGCGGGGGTGCCTGTCGCGCGCGCGGACGCCTCCGGCGGGAGTATTTTTGCCAAGAAGAAGCCCCGGCGCATGACCCTAGTTGCCGTCCTTGAAATTGAGGCCCATTTCGGAATAGCGCTCGGATTCCTCAAGCCAGTTGGGGCGCACCTTGACCTGAAGGAACAGGTGAATGCGCCGGTCGAGGAATTCTTCAAGTTCTTCGCGGGCGGCCTTGGAGACGGATTTGATCGTCTCGCCGCCATTGCCGAGAATGATGCCCTTGTGACCGTCGCGCATGACATAGACGACCTGATCAATCTTGGCGGAGCCATCCTTGCGCTCTTCCCAGTTCTCGGTCTCAACGGTGAGCTGATAGGGCAATTCCTGATGCAGGCGCAGCGTCAGTTTTTCGCGGGTGATCTCGGAGGCGATCATGCGCATCGGCAGGTCGGCGATCTGATCCTCGGGGTAAAGCCAGGGGCCTTCGGGCATCTGTTCGGCCAGCCAGGCGCGCAGGTGATCGACGCCGTGGCCCTTTTCGGCAGAGATCATGAAGGTTTCCACGAAGGGAAAGCGCGTGTTCATCTTTTGGGTCAGCGCCAGGAGGACCGGCGAATGCACCCGGTCGATCTTGTTGATGGCAAGCGCCACTTTGCGCCCCTTGGCGATATCGCCGAGGCCCTCGAGAATGCGCTCGACGCCTTCGGTGACGCCACGATGCGCCTCGATCAGAAGCACGACCACATCGGCATCCGCCGCCCCGCCCCAGGCCGCCGCGACCATCGCGCGATCAAGCCGACGCCGCGGTTTGAACAGGCCCGGCGTGTCGACAAAGACCAACTGGCTTTCGCCCTCCATCGCGACGCCGCGAATGCGCGCGCGGGTGGTTTGCACCTTGTGGGTAACGATACTGACCTTGGCCCCGACCATCCGGTTCAAGAGCGTGGATTTGCCTGCATTGGGCTCGCCAATCAAGGCGATGAAACCGGCGCGGGTCATGTGTGTTTTTCCAATCTGTCCAAAAGGGCGCGGGCCGCCGCCTGCTCGGCGTGGCGTTTCGATCCGGCGGTTGCATCGGCGGTCTCGCCGGTTTTGAGGGTGGCCTCAATAGTGAATTGCGGCGCGTGATCGGGCCCCGAGCGGTCCGTTTCGACATAATCGGGCGGTGGCAGGCCACGCGCCTGCGCCCATTCCTGAAGCGCGGTCTTGGCATCGCGCGCATCGTCCTTGACCGCACCAACCCGCGCGCCCCAGAGCCGCAGCACCAGATCGCGCGCGCCTTCAAAGCCCGCATCAAGGTAAACGGCGGCAATCACCGCCTCCATCGCGTCGCCTAACAGCGCCTCTTTGCGCCGCCCGCCTGACATCATCTCGGAGCGGCCCAATTTCAAGACCACGCCAAGATCGACCTCGCGCGCCACATCGGCGCAGGCCTCTTTGCGCACAAGCGCGTTGAAGCGCGGCGCGAGCTGACCCTCAGTCGCCCCCGGATCATGCGCCAAAAGCGCCTCGGCCATGACCAGCCCGAGAACCCGGTCCCCCAGAAATTCAAGTCGTTGATTGTCGTCGCGCGTCGGCGAGGACATCGAGGAATGCGTCAAAGCCCGCACCAGAAGTGCGGGCTTGGAAAACTGATAACCCAACCGCGCCTCAAGCGCTTTCATGTCGCCGGAAAGCTTCAATCGAGCCTCTCGAAAAAGCGGTCACTGCGCCAGGTCCAGAAGGCCAACATCGAGCGGCCCGCCGAGGAAAATATCACCCGGTTGGCACGGCCGATCAGGTTTTCGAAGGGCACATAGCCAACCCCGCCCACAGCCGCCGGAAAGCGCGAGTCGGTCGAGTTGTCGCGATTGTCGCCCATGAAAAAGTAATGCCCCTCGGGCACGGTAAAGACCCCGGTGTGATCGGCGCGCTGATCACCGATATTGATGATGCTGTGCGACCGGCCATTCGGCAGGGTCTCGATCTGGCGCGACTTGATGCAAGCGCCGCCCTCGCCCACCACGCCGTTTTCACAACGCGGGCGAATGCCCATCGGGCCCTGACGGCTGAATTCCTCGACGAAATCCGGCGCAGGCTCAAGTTTGACGGCGACGTCATTGATATGCAGCACACCATCCTTCATCTGGATGCGATCCCCCGGAAGGCCGATCACCCGTTTGATGAAATCAGTGCCATCGGTGGGCTGGCGGAAAACGATAATGTCGCCGCGCTCGGGCTCGGAGCCAAAAATGCGGGTGTTGTCGCCATCCAGAACGCCACAGATATCCTTGGCATCGATATCAAGCCCGGCAAAGCGGATCGACGGGCAGGACGCATAGGAATAGCCATAGGCCATCTTGTTGACGAACAGGAAATCGCCGATCAGCAGCGTGTCTTTCATCGAGCCGGACGGAATCCAGAACGGTTGGAACAACAGGGTGCGAAACAGCCCCGCGATCACGAGCGCCCAGAACACCGTCTTGATCGTCTCGACGATGGAATTTCCTTGTTTGGCGTCAGAAGCCATAGGGCGTCTCCGAAATTAGCTGCAAAAAGTGGTCCCCGGCTACATGCGGCGCGCGCGGCGGGGTGTCAAGCCGGAGGGTGGGCAATCGGGCGGGCCTCGATCACCACAAAGGCCTGTGCCCAGGGGTGATCATCGGTCAATGTCACATGGATGATCGCGGCATGGCCGGGCGGTGTGATCTCGGCCAGACGCGCGGCGGCCCAGCCGGTGACCTGCATCACGGGCTGGCCGGTTTCAAGATTGCTGACGGCCATGTCACGCCAGGCGATGCCCATCCGCAACCCGGTGCCAAGCGCTTTGGAACAGGCCTCTTTCGCGGCCCAGCGTTTGGCATAGGTGCCCACCACGTCGTGGCGCCGCTCGGCCTTGGCCTGCTCAATGTCGGTAAAGACGCGGTTTCGAAACCTGTCACCAAAGCGCTCAAGCGTGCGCGCGATCCGCTCGATATTGGCAAGATCTGTGCCGATGCCGAGGATCATAGAGCAACCGTCGGTCTTATTTGGGCCGTGGTCGTGCGGTCCGGACCCGCGCCCCTAGCCCACCCCGGCAAGATCAGCGGCATTTCATAGTTCAACATCGCATTTGCCCCTTCGACCCTCCCTCATTTCACGCGACGCGCCGCGGCCTTCAGTTCATTTCTGGCCCCAAAGCCCAGAAAAAACCGGTTCACCAACAAGACAATGCCCAGCAAAAAAACGAGAATACCCACCCAAAGCGCTATGGAAAGCGAGCCCAGCATCTCTGCGACCCCCGGCATCAACATCAGAGCCGCCATAAGCGCGATGTTCAGAACGGCAACCACCGCCGTCATCGCAAAGGCCGCGCGCCATGCATCCCCCTTGGACAAGACCGCGCCGTGTTTGCGGGCATAAAACTGCCCCTCAAGCATCGAGGCCACCAACGTCGGCAGAACTGTACCCACACCTTTCGGAAATGGCACTCCGACAAAGGCGTCAAGCACATAGGCCAGCACCATAATCCCCAGAATCGTGGCAGTATATGTCCCCGCGTAACGCAGCAAATTAACCGACATATCCTTGGTTCCTTTCACACATCTCAAACGTCGCGCGCCTCGTCCATCAACCGGCGCATTTCGCCGATGGCCGGGCCGAGGCCGCGAAAGATTGCCTCGCCGATGATGAAATGCCCGATATTGAGTTCGGCCACCTCGGGAAAACCCGCGACCGGCTTGACCGTGTCATAGGTAAGACCGTGCCCGGCATGCACCTCAAGACCAAGCGAATGGGCATAGGCCGACATCTCGCGCAGCGCATCAAGCTCGGCGTCACGCTCCTTGAGGCGGCCCTCGGCATGGGCGTCACAATACGCCCCCGTATGCAACTCGATCACCTGCGCGCCGATGCGCGCGGCGGCCTCGATCTGACGGCTGTCGGCGGCGATGAAGATCGACACCCGGCACCCGGCCTCGATCAGCGGCGCGATGAAATGGGCAAGACGGTTTTCCTCGCGCGCCACTTCAAGCCCGCCCTCGGTGGTGCGCTCTTCGCGCTTTTCGGGCACGATGCAGACCGCATGCGGCTTGTGGCGCAGGGCAATCGCCTGCATCTCGGGGGTGGCGGCCATCTCGAAGTTGAGCGGCACCGCCAGACCGGCGATCAGCGCCGCGATATCGGCATCGGCGATGTGCCGCCGGTCCTCGCGCAGATGCGCGGTGATGCCGTCGGCACCGGCGCTCTCGGCCAGTTTCGCGGCGCGCAGAGGGTCGGGCCAGGCCCCGCCGCGGGCGTTGCGCACCGTCGCCACATGGTCGATGTTCACGCCAAGGCGCAGCTTTTCCATCGTCACCGTCCCCTTGTGCGGTCTCGTGCCAGAATAGAGCCCGCCAGCCCGAAAAGCCAAGTCCCGCCAAGGCCCCTTGCCCGCGCATCGCGCCCTTGTATGTTGAGCCCATGTCGCCCGCCGCCGCAACCGCCGAGAGCGCCCTGCATGCCTGCGCCACGCTGCGCGGTCCGGTGGCGACCGAGCGGCTGGCGCAGGCCATGGCCGGGCGGCTCGGCCCGGGAGATACGCTGCTGCTGGCGGGGCCCGTGGGCGCGGGCAAGACCCATTTCGCCCGCGCGCTGATCCAGACCCTGCAGGCGGCGCAGGGCGCTATCGAGGATGTGCCGTCGCCCAGCTACACCCTGGTGCAGACCTATGCGGCGGGCGGTCTGGAGATCTGGCATTGCGATCTCTACCGGCTCGGCTCGGCGGAGGAGGTGCTGGAACTTGGCCTCGACGAGGCGTTCGGCGTGGCGCTGGTGCTGGTCGAATGGCCCGACAGGCTGGGCGGGCTGGCCCCCCCCGACGCGCTGCGGCTCGTCTTCTCGGTGCCGCCCGACGCGCTCGATACGCGCCGCGTCTGCGCCAGGGGCGGGGCGCGCTGGGGCTGGGTCGCCCGGGCGCTGGAGCAGGCCCGATGACCGAAGCGGAGCTGCGGGCAGAGATCGTCGCCACGGCGCGGGCACTGGATGCCGCCGGGTTGAACCGCGGCGCGTCGGGCAATCTCTCGGCGCGCTGCGGCGACGCGCTGCTGATCACGCCCTCGGCGGTGCCCTATGACGAACTGACGCCCGACATGCTGGCGCGCATGCCGCTTGAAGGGGATTACGGGGCCTGGGAGGGGCCGCGCAAGCCGTCGAGCGAATGGCGCTTTCACCTCGATCTGCTGCGCGCCCGGCCCGACCTTGGCGCGGTGGTGCACACCCACGCCCCCTGGTCCACCGTGCTGGCGGTGGCGCGGCGGCCGATTCCGGCGATCCATTACATGATCGCGGCCTTCGGCGGCCCGGTGATTCGCGTCGCCGATTATGCCTGCTATGGCACGGCGGAGCTGTCGGCGGCGGTGCTGCACGCGATGGAGGGGCGGCTTGGCTGCCTGATGGCCAATCACGGCATGCTGACCGCCGCGCCCACGCTGGCCCGCGCCGCCTGGCTGGCGCATGAGCTGGAGGCGCTGGCGCATCAGCATTACCACGCGCTGCTGATCGGCGGCGGCCATGTGCTGACCGAGGCGGAACTGGCCGAGGTGGCGCAGGGCTTCGCCGGCTACGGGGTGGCGGCGGGTTAGCTCGCGTGTGTGTCGCCGCCGTGCTCGATGAGCACATCCATCGGCACGATGCGCAGCGCCGCGCGGTGCGTGGCGGCCAGGTCGACGCGCGGCGCGCAGCCCTCGTCATGCGCCTGCAGGAAGCGCCCGGCACAGAGGCACCAGCGATCGCCCGGCTTCAACCCGGGAAAGCCGAACTCGGGCCGCGGCGTCGACAGATCGTTGCCGACGTATTTCGAGAAGGCGAGAAACTCTGCCGTCATGACGGCGCAGACGGTGTGACTGCCGCGATCCTCGGCGCAGGTGTTGCACGCGCCGTCGCGGAAAAAGCCGGTCAGCGGCTCGTCCGAGCAGGGTCGCAGCCGCCCGCCCAGCACATTGACCGAAGGCTCGGGGCGGGGCTGCGTCATGTCAGGCGGTTGTGGCTGCCGTCGCACAGCGGCCCCTTGCCCGTGTGCTTGCAGCCGCAGAAGAAGACCCGCCCGTCTTCGGCTGCCTGCCACTTCTGCGGCGACAGGCCGGTGTCCTTGTGCGAGCCATCGCAGAATGGCTGCCGCGCCGACCGGCCGCAGGCGCACCAGAAATAGGTCTTGCCGGCCTCCACCTCGACCGGGAAGGGGGCCCTTTGCGCGATGATGGGCGTGTCTGTCATGCGATGTCCTCCTGCCGGCAAGGATAGCAGCCGCGCCGCGCCGGGCAAGC
>JAVVFB010000104.1:0-10850 GCA_032251095.1 Roseovarius sp.
GCGACACCCTCGGCCGTGGATAGCGCATCGGCGGCCCGGGCGCGGCGGGCGTCGCTGCGGTTGATTTCTTCGCCAAGCTCCGAGCGTTTGGCGGCAAGGATTTCGGGCGCGGCACTGGCATCGGCCAGCTCGACCTCGGAGGCGACCTTGCGTTCGGCAAGCTCTGCGCTGCGCTTTTCGGCGGTTTCAAGACGGTGGCGCCAACCGCTGATTTCCTTGGTGATTTCCTGACTGCGGCGGGTGCGGCGCTCGCCCTCGCGGCGCATTTCATCCTGTGCCGACCGCTTGGCCATCATGGTCATGCGCGCCGCCTCGACCATAAGCTTGATATCCTCAAGATCGGCGCGCGCCGCATCTAGATCACCCAGATCGGCAAGGCCTTTCTCGGCCTCGATCAGATCGCTGCGCGCCAACATCGCCTCGTCCTCGTGGCGGGTCACGGCAAGGCCGAGGGATTCAAGCCGCGAACCGGCCAAGTTGCGATCGGCCTCGGCCCGACTCAGGGCGCGGTTGGCCTCGTTGACGGCGACATCGGCGGCACGGCGGGCGTCACGGGCGCTGCGGTCTTCGTCGGTGCGCCGCGCAAGCTGATCGCGCAGGGCCTCATGCGCCTGCACCGCGCCCTCGGCGCGCGCAGCGGCATGCTCAAGCTGTTGCTTGAGTTCTTCCAACCGGTTGAGCTGTTGCAGGCGCAGCGCCGCCGCACTTGGCGCATCCTCGGCCCAGGCGCGATAGCCATCCCACCGCCACAGATCGCCCTCGACGCTGACCAGCCGCTGGCCGGGTTGCAACAGCGGCTGAAGGCGCGGGCCATCGTCGGGATCAACCAGACCGATCTGGCCCATCCGCCGCAGCAGAACCTCGGGCACCGACACGTGATTGGTCAGCGCGGTCACCCCGACCGGCAGGGTTTGCGGAACGTCATAGCCCGGCAGAACCGCCCAGCCCGACGGCCCGTCGGCCTCGACCTCGGGGGCGCGCAGATCATCGGCAAGCGCCGCGCCAAGCGCCTTTTCAAAGCCCTGCTGAACCTGAAGGCGATCCATGATCTGCCCGCCTTCGGCGGTGTCGCGCTGTACCAGCTTGGCCAGCGCCGTGACCTCGGCGCGCAGGGCGTTCATCTCGCCTTCGGCCTCTGAGCGCCCGGCGCGGGCCTCGGCCTCGCGCGATTGCGCCTCGGCGCGGGCCTCATCGGCGGCAATAAGCGCGGCTTCGGCGGCTTCGGCGGCGGCCACGGCGGTGGCTTCGGCCATACTGGCGGCCTCATGATCGGCGCGGGCCTTTTCAAGCGCCGCGCGCGATCCGGCTTGCGCGAGGCGCGCGCGCTCGGCTTCTGCCTCGCTTTTGGCAAGGGTCTTGCGGCTATCGTCAAGCAGGCGCTGCGCGGATTGGTGACGCGCGGACAGGCGCGCCATATCCTCGGTCATCTGGCTCAGGTCGCTTTCGCGCTGCTGCAAGATCTGCGCCGCTTCGCGGGCTGTGGCCTGCACCTCTTCAAGGCGGTCTTCGTGGCCCTCGGCGCCCTTGGCAAGTTCGCGCGCCTCCCAGTCAAGCCGCTCGATGGTTTCGCCCGCGTCGCGGTTGAGACCGGTTTCACGCTCGATATCGCGGGCAAGCTGTTCGATCCGCCGTTCTAGCGTCTCAATGCGTTCGCGGGCGTTGGCCTCTTGCTCGCTCAGGGTGTCACGCTGCACGCTCAGGCGTTGCAGGATCGCCGCCGCAATCGCCTCTTCTTCACGCAGGGCCGGCAGGGCATCATCGGCCTGACCGCGCAGCTTGACCGCCTCGCGGGCGGCTTTTTCGGCGCGCGCGGCGTCTGTCGTGCGTTCGCGCAACTCATCCTCGGCACGGGCGCGGGCAAGGTCGGCCTCTTTCCAGCGCCGATACAGCAACAGCCCCTCGGACAACCGCAATTCCTCGCCGATCTGGCGATAACGCGCCGCTTGCCGCGCTTGCCGGGCAAGTTGCGCCAATTGCGCCGCAAGCTGTTCGATGACGTCATCAACACGGGTCAGGTTGGTTTCGGCGGCGCGCAGCTTCAACTCCGCCTCGTGGCGACGCTGATAAAGGCCCGAAATGCCGGCCGCCTCTTCCAGAATGCGACGGCGCGACTTTGGTTTGGCGTTGATCAGCTCTGAAATCTGGCCCTGCCGCACAAGGGCAGGCGAATGCGCCCCGGTCGAGGCATCGGCAAACAGCATCTGCACATCGCGCGCGCGCACATCCTTGGAATTCACCTTATAGGCGCTGCCCACATCGCGGGTGATGCGGCGCACGATTTCGAGGTTATCGGAGTCGTTGAACCCGGCGGGCGCAAGCCGGTCAGAGTTATCAAGCTGGATCACCACCTCGGCGAAATTACGCGCCGGGCGGGTGGCGGCGCCGGCAAAGATCACATCCTCCATCCCGTCGCCGCGCATTGCGGTCGGGCGGTTTTCGCCCATCACCCATCGCAGCGCCTCAAGCAGGTTCGACTTGCCACAGCCGTTCGGCCCCACCACCCCGGTCAGCCCGTGGGCGATGATCAGGTCGGTCGGATCAACGAAGCTTTTAAAGCCGGTCAATCTGAGTTTCGAGAACTGCAAGCGGGCCTCGGGTTGGGGTTGGGGGCCATCGGGCCGGTGATTCCATTCAACCGAGAGTGTGGCCAAGCCACGCGGCCCCTGTCAACGATCAACCACATCATATTGGGCACCGGCCAGAGTTATCCACATAATATTGCGCAATCGCCGGCGATACCCCGCCTAAAACCATGACGCGGAAAGACCGAAAGCGGTCGGAATCAACCTTGACGCAATCGGCGCCGGGCCTCATACCAGATGAGCAAGGTTCCCCGTTTAAAGGTGCAAAGCGCCTGGGGATGAATTGGGAATGAAGTGATGGTGGACCCAAGCAGGGCGCCTAGTCTTCAGCCGCCCCCGCGACTGTAAGCGGTGAGCCCCTGTCACATGCCACTGGATCGCAAGATCCGGGAAGGCGGCAGTAAGGCGACGACCCGCGAGCCAGGAGACCAGCCCTGCGTTTGTCAATCCCGCCTCGGGTGAGAGGTGTAAAGGAGATACTGCTATGACTGCACTGGTTCAAACCGCCGCTAAATCGACCATCCTGCCCTTCGTGGCCGCCATGGTCCTCGGGCTTGGCATCGTCACGATTGCCGGCCATGTTCAGGCCTCTGCCCTGCATGACGCGGCCCATGACGTGCGCCACGCAACCGGCTTTCCCTGCCACTAAGCCATGTTTTCCAAAATTGTGACCAGCGCGTTGCTCGCTGGGTTCTGCACAGGGCTGATAGCCGCCCTGCTGCAGTTTGTGCTCATTCAGCCGGTTCTTTTGCACGCCGAGCTGTATGAGGCCGGCACTCTTGTGCATTTCGGGGGCGGCGCGGTAAGTGCCAGCCCCGACTTGCCGGGGTTCGACATGATGCGCGACGGGCTCACCCTGTTGTTCTCGGCGTTGATCTATGTCGGCTACGGGCTTGTGCTTGTGGCCTGCATGGGTATGGCCGCAGAGCGCGGCGTGCGGATTGATGCGCGCACTGGCCTGATCTGGGGCGTGGCTGGCTTTGTGGCGTTGCACTTTGCCCCTGCCGTGTCCTTGCCGCCGGAAGTGCCGGGTGGGGCCTATGTGGATATCACCGCCCGCCAGATCTGGTGGTGGGGCACGGTGATCGCGACGGCGCTTGGGCTTGCCTTGATCGCCTTTGGCCGCACGCCGGTGATGATCGCGGCGGCGATGGTGCTTTTGCTGGCGCCGCATGTGATCGGTGCCCCGCATCCAGAGACCTTTGCCGGCCCGGTCCCGCCGGAATTGGCGGCGCTGTTTGCCACCCGCGCGCTTGGCGTCGGATTGGCGGCATGGGCGCTTTTGGGCACGCTGGCCGGGTATTTCTGGGCCCGCGAATCCGTCGAAAGTTAACCAACACCCCGGCGGTCCGCTGCCGGGGCATAGTTTTAGGAGAGCCGCCATGCCAAAAACCTTTGCCTTCCTGTTGATCGGGCTGTTTTTCGGCGTCGGCTTCGGCTTTCTTCTGGCCGCCAGCACCGGCGCCGAGCTTACCGGGCACGAGCATGCCGCGCCCGGCGCAGTGCATGATCACACCGCCCATGATCACGCCGCCAACGGACCGGACCATTCCAGGCTGACCGATGTGACCGGCCCTGTGCCACAGATCAAGCTAAGCCTACATCCAGACGGGCCGCAAAGTCGCAACCTTCATATCGCGCTTACCGATTTCACCTTTGCCCCCGAGGCGGTGAATGGCCCGCATGTGCCCGGCCAGGGCCATGCGCATATCTACCTCAACGGCATGAAAATCGCGCGCGCCTACGGGCCTTGGTTTCAGCTTGATGCGCTGCCACCGGGGCGCCACGATATCCGTGTGACCCTGAATGCCAATGACCACAGCCAGCTTGCCGATCAGGGCAGCCCGATCGAGGCCCATGCCGAGCTTGTGATCGAATGATGCCTCAGGCCGGGACACGCCCCACAAGGCAATGGCGCAGCCGCCCGGCGGCGCGCGCATCCTCGATCCAGCCATCGGCCGAGCCCGCATATAGCCCCGCAAAGGCCAGCGTGTCGGCAAGATCGCGGGTCGTGTCGATATCGCCGAAAAGATACGTCGCCTTGCCCGGTGCCGAGAACGCCACACTCAACGGGCGGCCGCAATTTGACATGCACTCGTGGTCTTGCACCTCAAACGCCATGGCGCGCGCGGCCAGGGCCACGCGCAACGCCGCCGCAAAGCTTTTACCATCCGTGCCATCACATGTAGAACAAACCACAATCCGGTGCATCATCGCCGATCCCCTTTGGGTCGGGATTAGGCCGGTTGCCCGCCCCAACGCAAGTCTTTCAAGGAGCTTTTGACCATGCCCGCAAAAATCCCCGCCACCGTCGTGACCGGCTTTCTGGGGGCCGGCAAGACCACGCTGATCCGCCACATGCTGCAAAATGCAGGCGGGCGGCGCATCGCCCTGATCATCAACGAATTCGGCGATCTTGGGGTCGATGGCGATATCCTCAAGGGCTGTGGCATCGAGGGCTGCGCCGATGAGGACGTGATGGAGCTGAGCAATGGCTGTATCTGTTGCACCGTTGCCGAGGATTTCATCCCGACCATGCAAAAGCTGCTGGATCGCGAAAATGCGCCCGATCACATCGTGATCGAAACCAGCGGTCTGGCCCTGCCGCAACCGCTTGTGCGCGCCTTCAACTGGCCCGAAATCTCGACCCGCGTCACCGTTGACGGCGTGGTCACCGTGGTTGATGGCAAGGCCGTCACCGAGGGCCGCTTTGCCCATGACGTCGCCGCCGTCGATGCTCAGCGCAAGCTTGACGAGAACCTTGACCATGAAACGCCGCTCTCCGAGTTGTTCGAGGATCAGATGGCCTGTGCCGATATGATCGTGGTCAATAAATCCGATCTGCTTGACGCGGGCGAGATGGCGGCGCTTGTGGCCCGTCTTCGCAGCGACAGCCGCGATGGCGTGCAGGTGGTCACATCGACCATGGGCGCCTTGCCGATTGACGTGCTCCTGGGGCAGGGCATCGGCGCAGAGGCCGATATGGAAAGCCGTCACGAGCTTCACCATCATCACCACGACCATGACGATGATCACGACGACGATCACCACGATGATGACGATCATGATCACGACCACCATCATCACGATCATGACCACGATGCCTTTGAAAGCTTTGTCGTCACCCGGAGCGAAATCGCCGATCCTGCGGGGTTTGCGGCTCAGGTGGCCGATGTGATCCGCGCCCATGATATCCTGCGCCTCAAGGGCTTTGCCGCCGTCACCGGCAAGCCGATGCGCTTGACATTGCAAGCCGTTGGGCCGCGCGTCGACACCTATTTCGATCAGCCGTTTGGCACAGCGCCGCGTGAAACCCGGCTTGTGGTGATAGGACAAGCCGGGCTTGACCGCGCCGCGATCCAAGCCGCGCTCTGTGCATGATCATCGTCGCGCCCACCAGCCCGAAAGACCCCGAGGCAAGCGCGCTTTTGCGTGCCAGCCATGCGTTGATGCAATCGCTTTTCCCACCCGAGGATAACTTTTTCCTCGATATCGAGGAGCTTTGCACCGACGACATCCGGTTCTTTACCGCACGGATTGACGGCGCGATTGTCGGCACCGGCGCGCTTGCCCTCAAGGAAGGCTACGGCGAGGTGAAATCCATGTTCGTGGATGAGGCCGCGCGCGGCAAAGGCGTGGCGGATGCAATCCTGCGCCAGATCGAGGACGAGGCCCGCGCGCTTGACCTGCCGGTCCTGCGGCTTGAAACCGGCAATATTCTGCATGCCGCGCATAGGCTTTATGCGCGCCACGGTTATGTCACGCGCGGCCCGTTCGGCGCCTATCCCGAGGCGCCCTCGTCGATTTTTATGGAAAAAACCCTATGAGCCTAGTCGGACTTGTTCTTTTCCGCCTGCTCTTTCAGTTTGGCAATCAGATCTTCCTTTGTCTGGCGATTGCCAAAAGGGTTTTTTGGACCACCGGGCTGATTGTGTTCTTTATGGCGAGGGGTTCTGTTGCCTTTTTTGGCGGCACCAAGTGCTTTATTTTTGTCCATGACTTTGCCCTTTCGGCCAGAGGCCGCACCCGTAGCGACCGTTTCACGTCTATTGCCGCAATCTGCCCCCTCAATCAAGCTGGAACCGCCTGATGCACCTTCTCGCCGCCACCCCCGGAGCCATTGATGACAGCAAAGAGCCGGTTGATCTGGGCCAAAGCCCGGCCGATGTCGTGTTCGTCTCGGCCGCCGATACAGAGCTTGCAGCGCTCAGCGCCGCGCGCGGCGAAATGGCCGAGGCGCCAAGCCTGCGCTTGGCCAATCTCACCCATCTTCAGCATCCGATGTCGGTCGATCTGCATCTTGAGAATTGCGCCACCAAATCGCGGCTGGTGATTGCGCGGGTTCTGGGCGGCACCGGCTATTGGAAATACGGCGCCGAGCAGTTTGCCGCGCGCTGTCATGAGGCGGGCGTGCCTCTGGCGCTTCTGCCCGGTGATGACAAACCCGACGCCGAGTTGCGTGGTCTGTCCACGGTGGCTGATGAGGACTATGATGCCCTCTGGGCCTATCTGGTCGAGGGCGGGCCAGAAAATTCGGCGAATTTTCTGAGCTACGCCAGGTCGATAATCGAGCATTGTGAGAAACCCGCCGCAGCAAGCCCGCTGTTGCGCGCAGGCGTCTATTGGCCCGGCGCAGGCGTGGCCGGGCTTGAGGCCGCGCGCGCCAGTTGGGACAGCGATCAACCCGTCGTACCGGTGATCTTTTACCGCGCTCTGGTGCAGGGGGCAGGCCTTAACCCGATCAACCGGCTGGTCAAATCGCTACTGCGTGCGGGGCTCAACCCGCTACCGATTTTCGTGGCCTCGCTGAAGGATCCGGTTTCGACCGCCACGCTTGAGTATCTGTTCCGCGAGGCCCCGCCGTCCGTGATCCTCAACTGCACCGCCTTTGCTGTCGGCTCGCCACATGCAGGCGATGACAGCCCGACGAACCCGCTCACCCTGCCCGCCGCCAATTCTGCGCCGGTCTTTCAGGTGGTGCTTGCCGGGTCCAGCGAAGAGGCTTGGGCCGAGGGGCAGAGCGGGCTATCGGGGCGCGACATCGCCATGAACGTCGCCCTGCCCGAAGTTGACGGTCGCATCCTGAGCCGCGCCATCAGCTTCAAGGGCGAGGCGTTTTTTGACGAGGCCACCGAATGCCCCATCGCCACCTATCGCGCCCAAGGTGATCGGGTGGAATTCGTGGCAGAGCTCGCGCGCAACTGGGCGCGCCTGCGCCATGCGTCTGCGCCCGAGCGTCGCGTTGCCTTGATCCTTGCCAATTACCCCAACAAGGACGGGCGGCTGGCCAATGGTGTGGGGCTCGACACCCCCGCCGCCACCGTGCATGCGCTTAGGCTTTTGGCCGAAGCCGGGTATCGGGTCACGAATGCCCCCGCCGATAACGATGCCCTGATGCAGGCGGTGATGGCGGGGCCGACAAACTGGCTCACGGATCGCGCCGAGCGGCAGGGCGGCGTGACCCTGTCGATGGCCGAGTATCAGATCGAATACGGTCGCCTGCCCTGGGCCTTGCGCGAAGCGGTCGAGGCCAGATGGGGTGCGCCCGAGGCCGACCCGTTCTTTACCCCCGGCGCAGTGGATTGCGGCCACTTCAGCCTCTCGGTGCTGGAATTCGGCAACGTGGTGGTCGGCGTGCAACCGGCGCGCGGCTATAACATCGACCCGACCGACACCTATCATTCGCCCGACCTTGTGCCACCGCACAACTATCTGGCCTTTTATTTCTGGCTGCGCCATCAATTCGGGGCCCATGTCATCGTGCATATGGGCAAGCATGGCAATCTTGAATGGCTGCCCGGCAAGGCGCTTGCGCTCAGTCAGGAATGCTGGCCCGAAGCGGTGCTTGGTCCGATGCCGCATGTCTATCCCTTCATTGTAAACGATCCCGGCGAGGGCACACAGGCCAAGCGCCGCGCGCAGGCGGTGATCATCGACCACCTGACCCCGCCCCTGACCCGCGCCGAAACCTACGGGCCGCTGCGCGATCTCGAGGCTTTGGTCGATGAGTATTACGAGGCAGCAGGGGTTGACCCGCGCCGGATTTCGCACCTGCGCCGCGAAATCCTTAGCCTGAGTTCGGCCACCGGTCTTGACAAGGATGTCGGCATGCAAGGGGCGGATGAGGACAGCGACCTTGCCAAGCTCGATGCCTATCTGTGCGAGCTGAAAGAGGCACAAATTCGCGACGGCTTGCATGTGTTTGGCCAATCTCCGACCGGACGACAGGAACGCGATCTGTTGCAGGCGCTGCTCAGGGTGCCGCGTGATCAGGCGGTTGGCGGCGATGCCTCGATCATCCGCGCACTGGCAGCGGACCTTGGCCTAGCGTTTGACCCACTGGATTGCGACATGGCCGCAGCGTGGACGGGGGAGAGGCCGCAAGTGCTGGCAGATGCCGCGCCCGGAACCTGGCGCAGCAATGGTGACACGGTTGAGCGGCTCGAAGAGCTGGCCTCGCAACTTTTGGATGGCGCGACGCCCCCGCAAGGGGCGGCAAGCCGCGCGGTTCTGGAGCATGCAGAGGCCCACGTCCGCCCAACCCTGTGCGCCTGTGGGCCAGACGAAGGGGCGGGCCTTCTCACCGCCCTTTCAGGGCAGTTCGTCGCCCCGGCGCCATCCGGCGCGCCCACGCGGGGACGTCTTGATGTTCTTCCAACCGGGCGTAATTTCTTTTCTGTCGACAGCCGCGCCGTACCGACGCCGACCGCCTGGGCCTTGGGGTGGAAATCGGCAAACCTGCTGATTGAAAAGCACCTCCAGACCCATGGCGACTGGCCGCGCAGCCTGCTTTTGACCGCCTGGGGCACCGCGAACATGCGCACCGGCGGCGATGATATCGCACAGGCGCTTGCCCTGATGGGAGTCAAGCCGAAATGGGACGCAGCTAATCGCCGTGTGACCGGGTTTGAAATCTTGCCGCAAGGTGTCTTGGGGCGCCCCCGGGTGGATGTCACCCTGCGGATTTCCGGCTTTTTCCGCGATGCCTTTCCGCAGCTTATCGCGCTTGTGGATTCGGCTGCGCGGGCGGTCATGGCGCTTGACGAACCGGATGATCTTAACCCGGCAGCAGCCCGCGCGCGAACAGAGGGCGCGCAGGCGCGGGTTTATGGCGCGAAGCCGGGGGCTTACGGCGCCGGGCTTCAGGCGATGATCGATGAACGGCTCTGGTCCGACAAATCCGACCTGGCCGAGGCCTATCTTGAATGGGGCAGCTATGCGTATGGCAGCACCGACGAAGGCCGCCGTGACCGCGAGGGATTTGAGACACGCCTGCGCCAGACCGAAGCCATCGTCCAAAACCAGGACAACCGCGAACACGACATCCTTGATAGCGACGATTATTACCAATTCGAAGGCGGTGCTGCCGCCGCCGTCAGCACCCTTCAGGGACAGGACCGACCAATCTATCACAATGATCATTCGCGCCCTGAACGTCCCGTGATCCGCACCCTTGAGGATGAAATCGGTCGTGTCGTGCGCAGCCGGGTGGTCAATCCGAAGTGGATCGAAGGCATCAAGCGCCACGGGTATAAGGGCGCCTTCGAGATGGCGGCGACGGTGGATTACCTCTTTGCCTTTGCCGCCACCACCGGCGCCGTGCGCGGGCATCATTTCGATCTGGTCGAGGCGGCGTTTCTGGAAGATGATGACACTCGGGACTTCATTGCAGAACACAACGCCCCCGCCCTGCGCGAAATGGCAGAACGGCTGGCCGAGGCAATTGACCGGGGGCTTTGGTTGCCACGCTCGAACTCGGCACGCACCCGGATCGAGGCGGCGCGGCGCGGGGCTCCCCCGCCCTGACTGGCGATGTCGCGGGAAAGGACGGCTCTATGCGGCGGTACGGATCGAACGATGACTTTGTGGCGCTGCACGCCCTGCTGACGCGGTGTTTTGCTTATATGGAAGGGCGGATTGATCCGCCGTCTTCATTGACCCGGCTGACGGTCGAGGGGCTAAGGGCGATGGCAGAGCGCCAAGAGATCTGGGTCATCGAGGATCAAGAGCGGCCCGTCGCCTGCATGATTCTGACACCCAGGCCCGACACGCTTTACCTTGGCAAGCTGGCCGTCGACAATGATCGCCGTGGCATAGGTCTTGCGCGTGCTCTGATTGATCACGCCTTGCATCGCGCAGCTTTGCTGGGGCGCAACAGCGTCACCCTGCAAACCCGTGTCGAACTGGTCGAAAACCACGCGGCCTTTGCCGCGCTCGGCTTTCATCAGAGCGCGCAATCGGCGCATCCCGGATATGATCGCCCGACCA
>JAVVFB010000105.1:0-10832 GCA_032251095.1 Roseovarius sp.
TTTCTGTCGTCAATAAACGCTACACCTACCACTTTTTCGAGGGCCATGCCGGGCCGTTCGAGACGCGCTGGTGCTTTTCAACTGGAAACCGGCGCCTCGATGTCGACCAAATGAACGCGGCCGCCGGCCACCTGATCGGCCCGTTCGAGGTTGAAAGCGCGCTGATGGAACACGCCGCCGTGGCCGAGGTCGCCGTCATCGGCCTGCCCGATGAAACCGCCGGCGAGCGGGTCAAGGCCTTTGTCGCGCTGAAGCCGGGTTTTGCGCCCGCCGACGAGTTGTTGCTTGACCTAATCGGCCATGCCCGCAAACGGCTTGGCCCCGCCGTTGCACCGAAAGAGATCGTGTTTCGCAGGAACCTGCCGAAAACCCGAAGCGGCAAGATCATGCGCCGGCTTTTGCGGGCGCGCGAACTGGGCCTGCCGGAAGGCGACATATCGACATTGGAAAGTGATGAGCAATGACCGCGCCCCCTCTCAAACCCCGCCTTGATCATGACCATCTGCGCGACCTGCTCAAGGCGATGATCCGCATTCGTCGCTTCGAGGACAAATGCGCCGAGCTTTACACCCAACAGAAAATCCGCGGCTTTCTGCATCTCTATGACGGGGAAGAGGCGATTGCCGCGGGCATCATCCCGCTTCTGGGCGCGCAGGATCGGGTGGTGGCAACCTACCGCGAGCATGGTCATGCTCTGGCGCGCGGCATTGCGATGGGCCGCATTCTGGCCGAAATGTACGGCAAGGCCGAGGGCTGCGCCGGGGGGCGCGGCGGCTCGATGCATCTCTTTAGCCGCGAGCACCTGTTTTACGGCGGCAACGCCATCGTGGGCGGTGGCTTGCCGATGGCCGTGGGCCTTGGCCTCGCCGACCGGATGGAGGGGCGCGATAGCATGACGGCCTGTTTTTGCGGCGAAGGCGCCGTCGCCGAGGGCGAGTTTCACGAAAGCCTGAACCTTGCCGCGCTCTGGGGCTTGCCGGTCCTGTTTGTCTGCGAAAACAACGGCTATGCCATGGGCACCGCCCTGCGCCTGTCTGAGTCACAGACCGACATCAGCGCAAAGGCCGCCTGTTACGGCATCGACAGCTCGTCGGTCGACGGCATGGATGTCGTCGCCGTAGAGGTCGCCGCGCGCCGCGCCCTGCGCCACATCGCAGAGACCGGCCAGCCCTATTTCCTTGAATGCCGCACCTATCGCTTTCGCGCCCATTCGATGTTTGACGCCCAGCTTTACCGCTCCAAGGAAGAGGTGGCGGAATGGCGTAAAAAGGGGCCGATCCTGCGGTTTCAGACCTGGCTTGATCAAAACGGCCTGCTGCATTCGGATGAGGTCTCGAAGATCATCGTCGAGATCGACGAAGAGATTGCCGAGGCCGTCGCCTTTGCCGAAGCCGGGACAGACGAGCCGGTGCAAAGCCTGACCCGATTTGTCATGTCACCCGACCGCCCGGCCCCGCCCGCCCCCGCAAAACCCGGCCCGATGATCCCGACCACCTATCGCGAGGCCGTCCGGAGCGCGATTGTCGATGCCATGACCCGCGACCCCAAGGTGTTTCTGATGGGCGAGGATGTCGGCCATTACGGCGGTTGTTATGCGGTCAGCAAAGGCCTGCTGGATCAATTCGGCCCCGAACGTATCCGTGACACGCCGTTGTCGGAATCCGGCTTTACCGGGGCCGGGATCGGCGCGGCGATTGCCGGAATGCGCCCGATCGTCGAGGTGATGACGGTCAATTTCTCGCTTCTGGCGCTGGATCAGATCCTCAACACCTCCGCCACCCTGCGCCATATGTCCAACAATCAGTTTGGCGTGCCGGTGGTGATCCGCATGGCGACGGGGGCCGGCAAACAGCTTGCGGCGCAGCATTCGCATTCGCTTGAGGGCTGGTATGCCCATATTCCGGGGTTGCGCGTATTGGCCCCCGCCACGATGGAGGATGCGCGCGGCATGCTCTGGACCGCCTTGCAAGACCCTGATCCGGTGCTGATCTTCGAGAACGTGATGCTTTATAACCGCGAAGGCCAGATTGCCGAAAACGCGGGGCCCGTCGATATCGACCGCGCCGCGATCCGGCGGGCCGGTCGCGATGTTTCGCTGATCACCTATGGCGGCTCGCTGTTCAAGACGCTTGAGGCCGCCGACGAACTGGCCGAGTCGGGCATCTCGGCAGAGGTTATTGACCTGCGAAGCCTGCGCCCGCTCGACATGAAGACGATCATCGCCTCGGTCACCAGAACCCGGCGCGCGGTGGTCGTCGATGAAGGCTGGAAAACCGGAAGCCTCGCGGCAGAGATAGGCATGCGGCTGGCCGAAGACGCCTTTTACGACCTCGACGCCCCGCTTGCCCGCGTCTGTAGCCAAGAGGTGCCGATCCCCTACGCGCAGCATCTCGAACAGGCCGCAATCCCGCAGAGCGCGCGGATCGTCGCGACGGTCCGACAGATAATGGACACCACGCCATGAGCGCGTTTCTCATGCCCTCACTTGGCGCAGATATGGAGGCCGGAACCTTGGTGGAACAGTTGATGTCGCCCGGCGACAGCGTGACGCGCGGCGATGTGATCGCCGCTGTTGAGACCCAGAAAGGCGTGATCGAAATCGAGGTTTTCGAGGACGGCGTGCTTGAGGATTGGCTTGTCGATCCGGGCACGAAAGTGCCGGTCGGCACGCCGCTCGCGATGATCCGCTCGGCGTCGCACAGTGGCGCAGACCCGGACGCGCCAGAACCGGAAGCCCCGCAGCCCCATGATCCAAAACCCGCACCGATGCCGCGCGAAGACCCCGCCCCGCACGATCCCGCTCCCCAAGGGCCGGGCCCTGAAGTGCCGGCGCCAAAGGGGCCATTCCCCGAAATTCCGATGCCCGAAGACCGCGCCCGGACCGAGGCACAACCGAACCGGCCCCGCCAACGCATAAGCCCGGCGGCGCGCCGTCTGGCGGCGCAGACCGGGGTTGACCTGAACCGCCTCACCCCCGGCGCGGGCAAGCCGATCACCCGGTCCGACATCGCGGCCATGGCCGGGGATCAGCCCGAGGCGCAAAGCGACATGCGCGCCGCCATCGCCGCCGCGATGAGCCGTTCCAAACGCGAAATCCCGCATTATTACCTGTCCCATAGCGTCGATCTGACCAGGGCTGAGGCATTTATCAGCGCCGAAAACGCCACGCGCGCGCCGGATGACAGATTGCTTTTGGGCGCGCTCTATCTCAAGGCGCTTGCCTGCGCGGTGAAAAAGGTGCCGGAAATGAACGGCACGTTTGAAGAGGGTGAATTTCATCAAAGCAAGGCGGTGCATGTCGGCCTTGCCATCGCCTTGCGCAGCGGCGGATTGGTGGCCCCGGCCTTGATTGACACCGACAGGCAAAATCTTGACGATCTGATGAGATCAATGCGCGATCTGATCGCGCGGGTGCGCGCCGGGCGCTATCGCGCGCGCGAATTATCAGAGGGCACGATCACCCTCACCAGCCTTGGCGAGCGCGGCGTGGATCAGCTTTACGGCGTGATCTATCCGCCGCAGGTGGCGATTGTCGGGATCGGAACCCCGGCCCTGCGCGCTTGGGTCGAGGGCACAATAGTCGTGCCGCGCCTGACCGCCACACTCACGCTTGCGGCCGATCACCGGGTCAGCGATGGCCGTCGGGGCGCGCTGTTTCTCAGCGCAATCGCCAAGCACCTGCAAGCACCGGAAACGCTATGACAAAGACACCTATTGACGCCGCCCTCGCCGAAGAGCTTCACCGCATCGCGCCTGATATCGAGGTGGCCGACATCGACCGCACGCAGGATCTGCGCGAGGAATTTGACATCGATTCAATGGATTTCCTGACCCTTGTCACCGCGCTTGGCAAACGCTTTGACCTTGACATGCCCGAGGCCGATTATCCGAAAATGCAAAGCTATGACGCCTTGCTGTCGTATTTGTGCGGCAAGACCGCATAACGGGCAAACCGGCCAATCACTCGGACAAAAGCGCCTCGATTTCAGTGCCTTCCGCGATGTCTTCCGCAGGGTGCAGGATCACGGTTTCGCCCGCCTCAAGCCCGCTCAGGACCTCGGCAAAGGTGGCATTGCGCCGCCCGATCTTGATGCGTCTCAGGCGCGCGGTTCTGGCCTCGGCTACGAAAACCGCCCAATTGTCGCCTTGCCGAAAGATGGCACTCAGCGGCACGGCGAGAACGTCATCGCTCTCCCATTCAATCGCGCGCAGAAAGACCGAAAACCCGTCACCAAGCTCGCGGCGTTGATCGGGCGGTGTGATCAGATCGAACACCACATCGACGCGCTGTTCCTCGATGCCGAGGGCCGAGACCTTGGTATAGGCCGACGGCTCGATCTTGGAAATCCGCGCCTCAAGCGGGTCGTCGCCGCCCCAGCGTTCGACAATCGCGCTATCACCGGGGTCAAGGCGGACGGCATCGGTTGATAAAAGATCCGCGACAATCTCAAGGTCATCGGGCCGGCCGACCGACAAAAGCCGCGTGCCCGCAACCACGGGGCGTTCGCTAATGACGTCGATCGCAAGCACCCGGCCATCCACCGGCGCTCTTATCTGCAAGCAGCAGTTCCCGACGCCATCATTGCCCGCACCCCCCGGTTCGATCAGGGCCGCGCGGGCGCGGTCAAGCGCGCTACTGGCCATCTCAAGCCCGGACACGGCGGCGGTTTCGGCGGCGCGTTTCATGCCAAGCATCTGCTCAGCGTCCTCAAGCCGCATCTGCGAGGCCACGCCGCGCTCGACAAGGGTCTTGCTGCGGTCGTATTCACGCTGCGCATGGGTTAGATCCTCTTGCGCCTCGCGCACCCGGCTGCGGGCGACCCGAAGCGCGGCCTCGGCTTCGCGCACTGCGGCCTCGGCCTGAATGCGGCTGCGCGGATCAAGCAGGTTTGAGGAAAGCGGCTCGACCACGGCAACGACGGTTTGCCCGGCAATCACCGGGTCGCCGACCCGCACAGGCGCGCGCAGCGCGGTGCCGGTGATCGGCGACGAGACCTCGTAAACCTCGCGAATGCGGGTTTTGCCATCGGCGTTGACCGTCACCTGCATCGGCCCGCGCGTCAGCCTGTGCAAATCCACCGCCACGGGATCGGTGTGCAGCGCCACGTAAACCAGCGAGGCAACAATCGCCGCGCCGATAAAGCCAAGCACAAAATTACGCGATCTCAGGGCCATTTGTCTTACTCCCGTGTTTTCATGACCTGAACAAGGTCAAGCTGGTCAAGTCGGCGGCGCACGATCAGCGCAGACACCAATGACGCCGCCAGCACGACAAGGCTGGCGCGGGCAAACCCCGAAGGTTCAAGAACGAGCGGGATCGCGTAAAGGTCGCTGCTTGATCCCTCGACAAGTGCCGCCGCGATGCCCGCCCCCAAAAGCCAGCCCAAGGGTTGTGCCAGCACCGCAAGGATCATGGTTTCGCCGATCAGGATGAAGGACACCTCGCCACGCGTGAAGCCCAGAATGCGCAGGCTGGCCAGTTCGCGCGCCCGCTCCGAAAGCTGAATACGTGCGCCGTTATAGGCCACGCCAAAGGTGATCAGCACCGCAATCACCACATAGATCGTCGTCATGATCGTGACGTTATGGCGGATCGTGTCCTGAAATGATTGGCGCATTTCGGTGGTCATCACCAGACCGCCCAGCTCTGGCGTGCTTTTGAGAACCGCGTGCAAGGCCGGTATCTGGCGGGTGTCCAACAGAACGTTTGCCGCCGAAATACGCGGGGCCTGCCGCAACATCGCATTGAGGGTTTCAAGATCCATATAGGCGCCAAGCCCGACATATTGCGTCACGATGCCAACCACGCGAACGCGGTGCGTCTCGGCGCGCCCGCCCTTGAATTCGGCCTCGATGACATCCCCGACCCGGACCCTGATCTGCGACGCCAGCCGCCGTGACAGCAAAATCCCGTCCTTGGGTGCCGTGATCGCGCGACCGGCACTATCGACCACACGCGCCAGATCGACCCCCGGTCGGTGCGCCTCGATGGCGACGTCCTTTTCAAGGTGGCCGTGGCGCAGGATCGCGGCCTGAAACTGCTGGCCCTCGGCCACAAGAACGCCGGGCAGATTGGCAACCTCCGCAAGCGCGGTTTCCGGGATGTCGGGGGCAAAGAACAGTGTGGCATCCTGGCGGTTGGTCTGATGAAAGGTCTTGTCGATCATCGCATCCAGAGCATCCTCGAAAAAGCTCGACGCGATCAGCACCGCAACCGCAAGCGCCAAACCAAGCGATGTGAACGCAGAGCGCAGCGGCCACCGCATCAGGCTGCGCAGGATCATCATCATCGGCTGCGACAGGTGCAGGAGCGCCAAAAGACGGTCCAGAACCGTGCGCTTGAAGCGCGGCGGCGCGGGCGGCGCCATGGCCACGGCGGGGGGGAGCCGGGCCGCGCCCAAGGCGCTTTTGCTTGCGCCCAACCCCACGCTGACAAGCGCCAGCCCCCCCGAAATCGCATAGGCGTTAAAGGACATCCGATAGACCAGATAGGGAAAGTCGAAGAAGTTGGCATACATCTGCGCCACGGCATGTGACAACCACGTGCCCACGGCCCAGCCCAGAAGCGTGCCGGCAATCGCGATCAGACCCGCCAGCAACAGGTAATGCAGGCAGACCTCGGCATTGGAATAGCCGATGGCCTTCAAAAGCCCGATTTCGGCCCGGTCCAGCGCGATGATCCGACCGATCACCATGCTGACAAGAAAGGCCGCAATGCCATAGAAAATCGGCGGCAGGATCATCGCGCCGGTGCGCTGTTGTTCGATTTCGGCGTCGATAAAGCTATGCGAGACCTGACGATCACGACCAAAGGCCCCGAGCCCGCCATAGGGCTTGAGCAGGTCATCCACCCGGTCGATCACATCCTGTTCACGGGCCGAGGGGTCAAGCTTGAGCGACACGCTGTTGAAGGCGCCCTGCATGTCAAACCCCGCCGAGACCGCGCGTTCGGACATCCACAGAATGCCAAAGCTCTTGTTGTCCGGCAAAAGGGCGCCGGGACCGATGGTATAGATGAACTCGGGCGACAACAGCATGCCGGTCAGGGTAAGCGCGCGTTTCTGCCCGTTGAGATTGGCAAAAAACGTATCGCCAAGGCGCAAACCGTTAGCGCGCGCAAACGGTTCGTTTACCGCCACCTCATCGCTGCGCGTCGGCGACGGAAGCCGCCCCTGACGCACGATTGGAAGGTTCAGCATCACCTCGCCACTGACCGGCAGCGACAGGATGCGCCCGGTGATTGTTTCCACACGACCCGGAACATCAAGGATCACATGTTCATCCACCCGCGCCGCGACGCTGCGCACGCCGTCGATATCGCGCATCGCCGCCACAAGCGATTGCGGCGCGCGATTGGCACTGGCAAAGACATCGGCAAAGCGGTTGCGCTGATAATAGGCGGCGCGCGTATCCTCAAGCGCGCCGTACATGCCATAGGTGGTCAGCAAAATTGCCACCCCGCAGGCCAGCACAAGCGCAATCGCAATCGCCTGCGCCCACAACCGGCGAAAATCCCGCAACAGCTTTTTATCAAGCGCGCGCATCCGGGTGATCACCACGAAATGTCCGACGGGGCGATCTGCGCGTCATTCACCTCGACCCGCGCCACGCGCCCATCCTGAAAATAGACCACCCGATGCGCCATTTTGCGAATCATCGCGTTATGGGTGATCACCGCCGTCGTGGTGCCAAGGGTGTCGTTGATGGACTTGAGCGCCTCAAGCACCTGCACGCCGGTCTTGCTGTCAAGCGCGCCTGTCGGCTCGTCACACAGCAAGACCTCCGGGCGCTTGGCAATCGCGCGGGCGATGGCGACGCGCTGCTGTTCGCCGCCCGACATCTCGGCCGGGAAATGATCCATCCGATGCCCGAGCCCGACCATCTCAAGCGCCTCTTCGGGGGCCATCGGATCGCGCGCGATATCGGTCACAAGCTGTACGTTTTCGCGCGCGCTCAGGCTTGGCACAAGGTTGTAGAACTGAAAGACAAAACCGACATGATCGCGCCGATACCGGGTCAGCCCCCGGTCGCCAAGCGCGGTCAGTTCCAGATCGCGAAACCAGACCCGCCCCGCAGTGGCATGATCAAGCCCGCCGAGAATGTTCAGAAGGGTCGATTTGCCACTGCCCGAGGGGCCGAGCAAGACGCTCAACTCGCCGGCAAAAAGCTCAAGATCAATCCCGGCCAACGCATGAACCTTGAGATCACCCGTATCATAGACCTTGGTCACGCCTTCGGTTCTGAACACGGTTTCTGGCATGGCCCCTCCTTGTGACACCACACTAGCCCGCCCGCCTGTGCGGGCCTTGATGTAGCGCAACCGTCGGGCACCTAAATGCGTGGCGGCTTGGCCCTTTCAGGCCCTGCCAGCCGTTTTCGCCAGAGTATCCAGAGCATCCCCTGACACAGATCAATGCAACGCGCCGATGCCATGCCTATGGTGCAGGCGCTGCGCCGCGCAAGATGTTTGGGCGGGTCCCTTTTGCGACAGGAAAAACCATGACCAAAGCCACCCCGAAACCGGTTGCCAATCTTCCTGTCATGGTCATGGCAAAGCCCGACGAGGTCGGTCTACGGCCCGAGGCGCACCCGCACGAGAACCTGGACCGGGCCATTCGCGCCGCGCTTGCGCGTGTAACGGGCGGGGTCTCGCCCTATTCGGTGTCACAGGCCTGGAATGACTGGGCGATGCACCTTGCCCGCTCGCCCGGTCGCCAGCTTGAACTTGCCGAACGCGCGCAGATCAACGCCCTCAAGGCGATGTCCTGCGCGACCGGCGCGCTGAGCGGCAAGGACACGCCCGCGCCATTCGTCGCCAAGGCCCATGACCACCGCTTTGCCCATGCCGCGTGGAACAATCCACCGTTCAACCTTTGGAAACAGGGCTTTCTGGCAGTGCAGGATTGGTGGGATCAAGCCACAGACACCATGCGCGGGCTTGATCCGCAGGATGCAGAACGCACCCGTTTTCAGATGCGCCAGATGCTTGATCTGGTGTCGCCCTCCAACTTTCCCGGCACCAACCCCGAGATCATCGAAGAAACCACGCGGCAGGGCGGGCGCAACCTGATCGAAGGCTCCGCCCATTTCACCGAGGATGTGATGCAAACCCTCACCCAAACCCATAAACCCGCGCCCGAGGGCTATCAGATCGGCACCGATCTGGCCTGTACGCCGGGCGAAGTGGTGTTTCGCAATGATCTTTTCGAGCTTATCCAATACACGCCCCAGACCAAAAAGGTACGCGCCGAGCCGGTGCTTTTCGTGCCTGCATGGATCATGAAATACTATATCCTCGACCTGTCCCCGCAGAATTCGATGATCAACTATCTTGTTGGCGCGGGCTTTACCGTGTTCATGATTTCGTGGTGCAATCCAACGGCGGATCAGGCCGACTTGTCGCTTGAGGACTATCGCAAACGTGGCGTTCTGGCCGCGCTTGACGCGATCAACGCGATTGTGCCGGATCAAAAGGTGCACGCGAACGGCTATTGTCTTGGTGGCACCCTGCTTGCCATCACGGCGGCCACCATGGCGCGGGACGGTGACGACCGGCTAGCCTCGATCACGCTCATGGCGGCGCAGGTGGATTTCGCCGAAGCGGGCGAGCTTTTGTTGTTTGTCGACGAAAGCCAGGTCGCCTTTGTCGAGGACATGATGTGGGAACAGGGCTATCTTGACCGCCCCCAGATGACGCGTACATTTGCCTCGATCCGCGCCGAAGACCTGATTTATACCCGCGCCGTGAACCGCTACTTTCTTGGCAAGGATGACCTTCCGAGCGATATCACGGTCTGGAATGGCGATACCACCCGGATGCCCGCGCGCATGCACTCAGAATATCTTCGCGGGCTGTTTCTGGAAAACCGGCTCACGGCGGGGCGGTTTGCCGTCGAGGGGCGGGTTATCGCCCTCAAGGATATCGCGGTGCCGATGTTCGTCATCGCAACCGAATCCGACCACATCGCGCCGTGGCAATCGGTCTATAAAACCCAGCTTTTCACCGATTGCGACCTGACGTTCGTCTTGACCAAAGGCGGGCACAACGGCGGCATCCTGAGCGAACCCGGACACCCCGGCCGCCATTTCCGCATCGGGCACCGGGCACCGGGCGCTTTTTATCTGGGGGCTGATCGCTGGTTTGCCGCGCACCCGACCGAGCCCGGATCATGGTGGCCAAACTACGCCGCCTGGCTTGGCAGGAAGAACACGCGCAACTCTGCCCTGCCCCAAATGGGAAATCCCGATGCCGGCCTGGCCCCGCTTTGCCCCGCGCCCGGAACCTATGTTCACCAGATCTGAGGAGCGCAGCACCATGTCGCACGTCGCGCAACTTTGGCGCGATGCGGCGGATGTCCTGAACCCTGACACCGGGTGGGGGCAAGCATGTCTCACCCAAACCCGACCTTTACCGCGACCTGTCAAAAGGTCGGCGGTGCGGACGCTTGCCAAGCCGTGCATCGCAGGGCCCTATCGGTTCAAGCTACTGGTGGCGCTCAAACACTGCGGTTTTGCCATCGCGCAGAACCAGAAGCGTGTCAAAAGCATCGCGTTGCCCCCCCATTTCCATGCCCGGCGACCCGATTGGCATTCCCGGCACGCTCAGGCCAAGAGCGTCGGGACGTTCGGCCAAGAGGCGTGCAATGTCCCCCGCCGGAACATGACCTTCGATGAAATACCCCTCGATAAACCCCGTGTGACACGCGCTGAGCTCGGGTGTTATGCCCGCCTTTCTCTTGGCAGTCGAAAGCACATCCTGGGAGACATCCTGCGCGTCAACGCTCAGCCCTGCGGCCTCGATATGCGAAATCCACGCCGAGCAGCATCCGCAT
>JAVVFB010000106.1:0-10834 GCA_032251095.1 Roseovarius sp.
TAACCAAAACTATCGGCTTTTTTGTGCTCACCGGGGTCGAGTTTAATCTGACCGCAGTGGCTGCTTTACTGGCCCTAATTGGTTATTCCGTTAACGACAAGGTGGTGGTGTTTGACCGGGTCCGCGAGAACCTGCGCAAATACAAGCAAAAGCCGCTGAGCGAGGTGTTGAATCTGTCGATCAACGAAACCCTGTCGCGCACGATGATGACCTCGGTCACCACGCTTCTGGCGCTTCTGGCGCTCTATTTCCTTGGCGGCGATGTGATCCGGGGCTTTGTCTTTGCGATGATCTGGGGCGTGATTGTCGGCACCTATTCGTCGATCTTCGTGGCCAGCACGATCCTGCTCTGGCTTGGCGTCAAGCGCGATTGGTCCAAGCCGGATGCCACGACCGGAAACCAGTTCGCGAACGTTGATGCCTGACCTGCTCTGGCAGGGCGGGGCGGGCTGCCGGTTTTACCGTTGGTCGGCCCATAGCGTGATCGGTCTGGCCGTGATAAGCGGCCGGCCACTCTGGACATAAGGAAGCCTGAGCATGCGCATGAGTGAAATCAGCTTTGACGGGGCCACCCCGATTGACGGCTATGGCCCCGGTTTTTTCCGCGTCGCCGGGCAGGTGATGGAAGGGCCGATCCTGGTCACCGTCACCGGCGCGCGCGGCTGGGGTGGCTATGCTGATACCGATACCCTTCTGGCGCTTGTCGGCGAGATTGACGTGCTGTTCATCGGCACCGGCGCCGAGATGGCGCATATCCCGAGCGCCCTGCGCACAGCCCTTGAAGGGGCTGGGATTGGCGTCGAAACCATGACCTCGCCGACCGCCTGCCGCACCTATAACGTGCTTTTATCCGAAGGGCGGCGCGTGGCAGCGGCGCTTTTGCCGGTGTGAGCCGCGCCATGGGTCTCAGTGTTTCTGGCCTGACAATTGCGCGCGGCGGTATCCGGGTGCTCGAGGGGCTGTCGTTCGACCTTTCCCCCGGTCAGGCGCTGGTGCTGCGCGGGCCCAACGGGATCGGCAAGACCACGCTTTTGCGCACCATTGCCGGGCTGCAACCGCCCATATCGGGCAAGATCCATGCACCCGCCGAGGCGCTTGTTTACGCAGGCCACGCCGATGGCATCAAGGCGACGCTCACGGTGCGCGAGAACCTCGAATTCTGGGCGCAGGCCTTTGGCCATGGCGATATTTCCGGCGCGATGGAGGCGTTTCAGCTTGCCCCGCTGGCGGATCGCCCGGCGGGGGCCCTTTCGGCCGGGCAAAAGCGCCGCCTTGGCCTGGCGCGCCTTTTGGTGACCGGGCGCGAGATCTGGGTGCTGGACGAGCCGACAGTGTCGCTTGACGTCGAGGCCGTGGCGATGTTCGCCGCCGCCGTGCGCGCGCATCTTGCGGGCGGCGGGATTGCGGTGATCGCGACGCATATCGACCTTGGCCTTTCCGAGGCAAAGGTGCTTGATGTCGCGCCCTTCAAGGCACGCCCGCTTGAGCATGACGATTTCGACGGGGCCTTTTTATGATCGCGCTTTTGATCCGGGATTTCAGGCTTGCCATGCGCGCGGGCGGGGGCTTTGGTCTTGGGCTGGCGTTTTTCCTGATCGTGGTGACGCTGGTGCCCTTCGGTGTCGGGCCGCAAAGCACGCTTTTGGCCAGTATTGCGCCGGGCATCCTCTGGCTTGGCGCATTATTGTCCTGCCTGCTGTCGCTGGACCGGATTTTTGCGCTCGACTGGGAGGATGGCAGCCTTGATTTGCTGGCCACGGCCCCCTTGCCGATGGAGGCGATCGTCACCGTCAAGGCGCTGGCGCATTGGGTGACGACAGGCCTGCCGCTTGTGCTGGCGGCGCCGGTGTTCGCGCTGTTGCTCAACATGCCCGCCGCGGGCTATCAGCCGCTGGTGCTATCGCTGTTGCTGGGCACCCCGGCGCTGAGCGTGATCGGCACCTTCGGTGCGGCGCTGACCGTGGGGCTCAAGCGGGGTGGGCTGTTGCTGAGCTTGCTTGTGCTGCCGCTTTATGTGCCTACATTGATCTTTGGCGCCGAGATGGCACGGCGCGGGGCCGAGGGGTTTGATACCACGACACCGCTTTTGATGCTGGCCGGGATCACCTGCGGCACCATCGCGCTTTTGCCTTTCGCCTCGGCTGCGGTACTAAGGGTCAATCTGCGCTAGGAATATGGGATTTTCGATGAACTTGAACACACTCTGGGCCTATGCGAACCCCAAGAAATTCATCCAGACCACCGACCGGGTTTTGCCTTGGGTGGCGGGGCTGGCGGCGTTGGCACTTGTGCTTGGGTTGAGTTGGGGGTTCTTTTTCACGCCGGCCGACTACCGGCAGGGATCGACCGTCAAGATCATCTATCTGCATGTGCCAAGCGCGCTTATGGCGATCAACGCCTGGATGATGATGCTGGTGACCTCGCTGGTCTGGATCGTGCGCCGTCACCACGTCAGCGCCTTGGCGGCGCGCGCGGCGGCGCCGGTGGGCATGGTGATGACGGTGATCGCGCTGATCACCGGCGCGATCTGGGGCCAGCCGATGTGGGGCACATGGTGGGCCTGGGACCCGCGATTGACCAGCTTTTTGATCCTGTTCCTGTTCTACCTTGGCTATATCGCCCTCTGGGAGGCGATCGAGAATGACGACACCGCCGCCGACCTGACCAGCATACTGTGCCTTGTCGGCTCGGTCTTTGCCCTGCTCAGCCGCTATGCGGTGAACTTCTGGAACCAGGGATTGCATCAGGGCGCCTCGCTGAGCCTTGATAAAGAGGAAAACGTCGCCGATGTGTTCTGGTATCCGCTGCTGGTCTGCATCGCGGGGTTCGTGTTGTTGTTCGTGGCGCTTGTGTTGCTGCGTACGCGCACGGAAATCCGCGCCCGCCGGATGCGGGTGCTTTTGGCACGTGAAAGAATGGGGGCATGATGCCGGATCTGGGGAAATACGCCGAGGCGGTCCTGTCGTCTTACGCGGTCTCGATCGCGCTGATCATCGGGCTGATCGTGTTCAGTGTGATGCGCGCGAACCGGGTTCGCAAACAGCTGGAACAGATTGAAAACAAGGTGAAATCAAATGGCTAAGCTTTCGCCGCTCATGCTTGCGCCGCTGGTGATCTTCGCGGGGTTTGCGGGCCTCGCCTTTATCGGCTTGCAGCGCGACAATCCAAACGAGCTGCCTTCGGCGCTCAAGGGTAAACAGGCCCCCGCCGTCGAGGTCACGGCGCTTGGCACGGGGCCGGTGTTTGGCGACAGCGACCTGCGCGACGGCACGGTCAAGCTGGTGAATTACTGGGCAAGCTGGTGCGCGCCCTGCCGGGTCGAGCATCCCAACCTTGAAGCCCTCGCCGAGCAGGGGATCACGATCTATGGGGTCAACTACAAGGACAAGCCGGAGAACGCGCTTGGCTTTCTGGAAGAGCTTGGCAATCCCTATGCCGCGCTTGGGGCCGATGAAAAGGGGCGCATGGCGCTCAACTGGGGCGTTTACGGCGTGCCCGAGACCTATGTGATCGACGGCGAGGGCAATATCGTGCTGCGCTTTGCCGGGCCAATCACCAGCCGGGTGATGCAAAGCGCCATCCTGCCCGCCATCGAGGCGGCCCGCTAGGCGCGATCACTCGATACACTCTGCGCCCGCATGGGCGGCAGCGGGCAGGGGACAGGCATGGGCCATGTTGCCGTCGCTATGGGCACCGTAAACGGCAAGAAAGCTCAAAAGACCTGCCTGTAGAAGAATGAGACCAGTACGCATCGGAATGTCCTTTCTATCGGCGTGCCACCAAGATTGGGTGCGGTCGGGGCGATTGAAAGAGGGATAGCCTCACACCTGTGTCATCCGCATGACATGGGCGAAAATTGGCGCGTTTCTGCGCCGCTGTGGCACATTTTCGCGCAGAATGCAAAAAGGGCTACCCTGACTTCGTCATCTCTTCCTGTCGCAATCGCTTGGTACATGACCTGTGCTTGAAAAGGATCAGCTGGATTTTGAGTTTGCCATGATGTTCACTTCATTCGCGATCATAGCGCGCTTCGTATTCATATCCGCCTGAACCATGCCGGGAATGAGAAAAGCGTCAACTATCAGCCAGATACCGAGGCCAATCAGTAAAAAAGCGCCTATGTAGATTGCAAGCGTCAATACACCCAGAATAGTCAGAACAAGCATCCCAATCGCACTCCCCGTTTTACCCAGATAAAAACGGTGAATACCAAGCCCCCCAAAGAGAAGCCAAAGCAGGTATGTTATTCCAATAGATTTTTTCTCATTACTAAGTCGTTGTTCAACGAGCATTTGCTGTTCTGTTGATAAGGTCATTTTTCAGTTCCTTTAATTAATTCCACTGGCATGGAAAAATGCAGTGACTTAATCAAGGAACAATCGTTCCAATCAGTCCTTAAAGTAGATTTCCGTGGCCAAAATATCGCCTATGATAGAAAAAATGCGGCTCTTTCGAGCCGCATTTGCCTTTGCCGTCATGCTTTGAGCGATCAGGCCGCCGAATTGGCCAGGTTGCGCAGCACGTAATGCAGCACGCCGCCGTGTTCGATGTATTCGATCTCGATTGCGGTATCGATCCGACATTTGATCATGATCTCTTTCACCGTGCCGTCGGCCATGGTGATGGTGCAGGGCACCTCTTGCAGCGGCTTGATCGTGTCGAGGCCTGAAATCGAGACGGTTTCGTCACCAGTCAAGCCAAGCGACTTGCGGCTGTCACCGCCGGTGAACTCGAACGGGATCACGCCCATGCCGACGAGGTTGGAACGGTGGATACGCTCAAAGCTCTCGGCTATGACCGCCTTGACGCCAAGCAGGGCCGTGCCCTTGGCGGCCCAGTCACGCGACGACCCTGCGCCGTATTGCTCGCCGCCAAAGACGACCAGCGGCGTGCCGTTGGCCTGATAGGCCTCGGCCGCGTCAAAGATCGAGGTCTGTGCGCCATCGGGGCCCTTGGTATAGCCGCCCTCAACCCCGTCCAGCATCTCGTTCTTGATGCGGATATTGGCGAAGGTGCCGCGCATCATCACCTCGTGGTTGCCACGACGCGAGCCGTAAGAGTTGAATTCGCGCACCGGCACCTGACGCTCGGTCAGGTAGCGACCGGCCGGAGTGTCTTCCTTGAACGAGCCCGCAGGCGAGATGTGGTCAGTGGTGACCATATCACCCAGAAGCGCCAGAATACGCGCGCCCTCGATATTGCTGATCGTGCCGGGGTCCTTGGACATGCCTTTGAAATAGGGCGGGTTCTGGACATAGGTCGATTGCGCGGGCCAATCGTATGTCTCACCCTCGGATGTCTCGACGCCCTGCCATTTGTCGTCGCCTTTGAAGACATCGGCATATTTCGACTGGAACGCCTCGCGGGTGACGGTCGCCTCTACCAGATCGGCCACCTCTTTCGAGGTCGGCCAGATATCCTTGAGATAGACATCCTTGCCGTCGGGCGTCTGCGCGATCGGATCTTTGGAGATGTCGATATTCATGTCGCCGGCCAGGGCATAGGCCACCACAAGCGGCGGCGAGGCCAGATAGTTGGCGCGCACGTCGGGCGAAATGCGACCTTCGAAGTTGCGGTTGCCAGAGAGGACCGATGTCGCCATCAGATCGCCTGCGGAAATCGCCTCGGATATCTCTTTTTGCAGCGGACCAGAGTTGCCGATGCAGGTGGTGCAGCCATAGCCGACAAGGTTGAAGCCGATCTTGTCGAGGTCTTCCTGAAGGCCGGCGGCCTCAAGATAGGCGCTGACAACCTGGCTGCCGGGGGCGAGCGAGGTCTTGACCCAGGGCTTGCGGGTAAGGCCAAGCGCGGCCGCTTTGCGGGCCACAAGACCGGCACCGATCATCACATAGGGGTTCGAGGTGTTGGTGCAGGAGGTGATCGAGGCGATCACCACCGAGCCATCGCGCAGCTCATAGTCTTCGCCTTCGACCTTTTGGGATTTGCGCGGGTCGATGATCGCCGCGGGCGCAGGGCCCTCTGCGGCCATCGCTTCAGCGGCCTGGCCGAGGCTTTCGCCACGATATTCAGAGACCACCTTGAAGAAGTTGTCCGAGGCCTGATCCAGAGCCACGTAATCCTGCGGGCGTTTGGGGCCGGAAATGGCGGGCACGATGGTGCCCATGTCAAGGCTGAGAGTGGCGGTATAAACCGGAGCGTAATCCGCCCCACGCCAGAAACCGTTTTCCTTGGCATAGGCCTCGACCAATGCCACGCGATCCTCGTCGCGCCCGGTGTTGCGCAGGTAGCGCAGGGTCTCGTCGTCAATCGGGAAGAAGCCACAGGTCGCGCCATATTCGGGGGCCATGTTGGCGATGGTCGCGCGATCCGCCAGCGGCAGGTGATCAAGACCGGCGCCGTAGAATTCGACGAACTTGCCGACAACGCCTTGTGCGCGCAGCAGTTCCACGACCTTGAGCACAAGATCGGTGCCGGTGGTGCCCTCGACCATCGCGCCGGTCAGCTCAAACCCGACAACCTCGGGGATGAGCATCGAAATCGGCTGACCAAGCATCGCGGCCTCGGCCTCGATCCCGCCGACGCCCCAGCCCAGAACCGCCACGCCATTGATCATGGTGGTGTGGCTGTCGGTGCCGACAAGCGTGTCGGGATAGGCCACGGTCTCGCCGTTCTGATCCACATCGGTCCAGACGGTCTGGGCCAGATATTCAAGGTTCACCTGGTGACAGATGCCGGTGCCGGGGGGCACGACGCGGAAATTGTTGAACGCGCCCTGACCCCATTTGAGGAACTGGTAGCGCTCCATGTTGCGCTCGTATTCGCGGTCAACGTTCATCTGGAAGGCGCGCGGATTGCCAAATTCGTCGATCATCACCGAGTGGTCGATCACAAGGTCAACCGGGTTGAGCGGGTTGATCTGTTCGGCCTTGCCGCCAAGCGCCACGATCCCGTCGCGCATCGCCGCAAGGTCAACCACCGCCGGAACGCCGGTGAAATCCTGCATCAGCACACGCGCCGGGCGATAGGCCAGCTCGCGGTTGGCGCGGCCACCATTGGCGGCCCATTCGGAAAACGCCTTGATGTCGTCCGTGGTGACGGTCTTGCCGTCCTCGAACCGCAACATGTTTTCAAGCACCACCTTCAGAGCGGCAGGCAGGCGCGAGAAATCGCCCAGACCTGCGGCCTCGGCGGCCTTGATCGAATAATAGGCGACAGATTGGTCACCAACTTTCAGGGTTTTACGGGTATTCGAGCTGTCTTGTCCGACGCTAATGGGCATTTGAGCCGTCCTTTCACGTTCGATGAGGATGTCTTTGCCCTGCTTCTGACCGATTTGCGGGGTTCGATCAAGAGGGCGTGGCAGTCTTTTGTATACTATTGCACACAATTTGGCGATATTTCAATATTTCATCGGGGTCTCTCGAAACCTTGATTGGTTATTATCGGCACAGCGCCCTAGATAGGATGGTATTGAGATAGCACTTCACGAGGCTGGACCTACCCTATGAGACAGATCATCCGCGTATTCCTGATGGCTCTGATACTGTGCCTTCCGATGACGGCGCAGGCCCAGGACAGGCCGGTGGTGGTCGAGCTGTTCACCTCGCAGGGCTGTTCGTCCTGCCCGCCTGCCGACAAGCTCATGGAGCAATTGGCAGAGCGCCGCGATGTGATCGCCCTGTCGCTGCATGTGGATTACTGGGATTACATTGGCTGGGCCGACAGCTTTGCCAAGCCCGAACACACCGCCCGGCAGCGCGGCTATGCCAAATCGGGCGCGCGCAAGATGGTCTATACCCCGCAGATGATCATCAATGGCAAGGATCACGTGGTCGGCAACCGGCCGCGCGACGTCACCGCTCTGATTGACAAGCACCTGTCTGACTCTGACGATATCACGCTGAACGCCACCCGAGAGGGGGGCGTTCTCTATATCACCGCCAAGACCGATGTCGCCCACGACATGCCGATGCTGGTTCAATTGCTGCGCTATCGCCCCGAGGCGACCGTTGCGATTGAACGCGGCGAGAATGCCGGCAAGCTGTTGAAGTATTCAAATATCGTCACCGAGATGACCCAACTCGCCGTCTGGGACGGCCGTGTGCCGCTCAAGATCGACACCCAGATCAGCGGCGATGAGCCGCTGGTGATCTTGCTGCAATATCCCGATTTTGGCACCATCGAGGCCGCGGTCCAACTGCCTTAACCGTTCGACCACAAGGCGTCATAGACCGCGCCAATGCCCTCAGCCTCGGCCTCTATGCTGAACCGGATTTGGGCGGCCTCGCGTGCGGCGCGCGCCATGGCGTCGTGGGTCTGGGGCGCGCTCAAGAGACGCTCGATGGCGGCGGCGGTCTCGGCCGGGGCATCCTCTGGCACAATCACACCGCAACCGCCGTCACACGAAAAGCTGGCGTAATATCCCGCATCGGTGGCCACGAAGGGCACGCCGCTGGCCATGCCCTCAAGCGGGGCCATGCCGTAGCCCTCGTAGCGCGGCAATTGCACGACCAGGCTGAGCGCGCGCAGCAAGGCGGGCAGGGCATCGGGGGGCACCTCGCCGGGAAACAGAATGCGATCAGTGAGGCCGGCCGCCGCGATCTGTTGTTTCAGCCTGTCCAGAAACCCCTGATCCGACTTGGCCGCGCGGCCAATCAGCAGGGCGGTGACACCGGGGCAGTGCGGCAATAGCTTAATCATCGCCGCAACGAATCGGTCGCTGCCTTTTTCGGGGCGAATGCGGCCAATCGTGGCAATCCCGCAGGTGCCCCCAAAGCCGGTCTGTGCCCAGGCGGCGGCGCGGTCCGGCGCGGGGTGAAAGCGGGCGCAATCCACGCCATGCGGCACTACGGCGCGCAGGTGCGGGACAAATGTCGCGGCGATCTCTGTCGTGGCAATTACAGCATCCATGCGCGCAATGAGCCAACGCGGAAAGGCCGAATGGCGCCGCTGCGCGGCAGAGGTAAAGACGATGCGGATCGGCAGGCGCAACATATCGCGCGCCCAGATCGCCGCGCGCATTTCGCTGTTGCGCCGCACATGCCAGATCGTGAAGGGGCGGTGCGGGGGCGGCGCGCGCGATATCCTGCGCGCCTCTGCCGAGGAAATCGGGGGTGGACCGCCGGGCAGGGCCACCCCCGCCAGCGCCAAGTCATAGCGTGGCATTTGGGCCCGAATCGCGGCCGCCGCCGTCGCCGACACGCCGGTGAAATTGCGGTTGAAATTCGTGACGATCAGATCGGGCATGTGGCGGGTCGGTCGGATTTGAGTATTTTTGGAAAGATGAAAGTCAGGGTCATTTTGCGCCCTCCAGCGCAAGCGCCGTGACGAGGTCGTTTGTGATTTGGTCGAGCACGTTTTCCTGCGCGGCGGCAAAGGCGCGGGCGCGGGATCGCATGGCCTCAAGTGCGGGGTGGTCGGTGAGATGTGTGATCAGGGCCTGCGCCAGTTTCGTCACATCCGCCACCTCAAGCGCCGCGCCGGACGCGTCGATCAACGGGTAGGTGTCAGCGAAATTCTTATAAAGCGGGCCATGCAGGATAGCCGAGCCGGCATAGGCGGGCTCGTAAGGGTTATGGCCGCCCGCTGGAGTGAAGGAGCCACAGAGGCAGGTCAGCGGACAGAGCGCATACCAAAGCCCGGTCTCGCCAAGGGTGTCGGCGAGGTAAACTTGGGTCTGCCAGGTGATCTGGCCACCAATCGCGCGGCGCGCGCCGTTGAGGCCGCTGGTGGCGATCATCGTCTCGATCACGGCGCCGCGTTCAGGATGGCGCGGCACGAGGATCAGCAGAGCGTCGGGATCATGGCGCAAGAGTTGTTTATGCGCGTCCAGCATCACCTTGTCTTCGCCGGGGTGGGTCGAGCTTGCCAGCCAGACGGCGCGCCCGGCGGTGACGCGTGTCATGCGCTCTTTCTCGCGTGCATCAAAGGGCAGCGGCCCCGAGAGCGACTTGAGGTTCTGCCCGGTTCTGGCGTGGTGCAGGCCGAGGTCATGCAGATGCGCCGTGGTGCGGGCGTCCTGTGTGTGGATATGGGCAAAGACCCTTAAAAGGTGGCGCGCGCTTTTCGGTGCACGTTTCCAGTTGCGCGCCGAGCCATCCGATATGCGCGCATTGATCAGCGCCATCGGGATGCCTGCGGCGTGGCTGCGCGCCAGCATTTGCGGCCAAAGCTCGCTTTCCACGAAGATCGCGACCGTTGGGCGCCAATGGGCCAGAAAGCGGTCGATCGCCCGGCGCGCATCCAGCGGGGCGAATTGATGGGTGGTGCGCGCGGGCAAGCGCTTTGCGACCACCTCGGCCGAGGTGGCGGTGCCCGAGGTGATCAGGAAGGACCAGCCGGGATATGCCCCGCCCATATGGGTGATCAGGCGCAGCACTGACACGCTCTCGCCGACAGAGGCGGCATGAAACCAGATCAGCGTGCCCTTGGGGCGCTTGGCCGTGGCGCGGCCCATCCGTTCGGGCAATCGTGCGGGATCGGTGCCTTGCGCCGCAAGTTTGTCCTTGATGCGGGCATAGGCCAGTGGCGCAATGAGGTTTGCCGCCGCGCTATAGAGCCAGAGAGGCAAGGGCGCAGAGGCGCGGCGCATCAGCCGCCGGTGTGGCTCATGTGGCGGGACACGCGACCATCGACGCTCTGGCGCGAATAGTCGAAATCATGGCCCTTGGGCTTGAGCGCGATGGCGGCGCGAATGGCCGCTTCCAGCGGCGCGTCGCTGCCGGGGTTGTTGCGCAGGGGCGCGCGCAGATCGGCCATGGCGGCCATGGCGGCGGTGAAATTCTCGGTTTCCATGGCCGGGGCAATCACCGCCTCGGCCGCGTCGAGGGCAGTGAACAGCGCCTTTTCCTCTGGCCCCTGGGCCAGCTTGGGG
>JAVVFB010000107.1:0-10829 GCA_032251095.1 Roseovarius sp.
CGATTGACCTGCGCCAGACCTCTCTCAGCGGTGAAGGCGGCGGCGGCGACGGTGGCTCGGGCGGCGGTCCGGTCTCGTTGCAGCTTGATCGCCTTCAGGTCTCGGATGGGATTGCCCTGACCGATTTTCGCGCAGATCTTGATACCGCAGGCGGCACCGATGGCAATTTCACCGGCAAGGTGAACGGTGCGACGGCGGTCAACGGGCGCGTGGTGCCGATGGACGGGCGCAGCGCGTTTCGTATCCAATCGACGGATGCGGGCGGGGTTTTGCGCTCGGCCGGGCTGTTGAAGCAGGCGCGTAAGGGCACGATGGATCTGATCCTTACCCCGGCGCCCGAACCCGGAAGCTATGACGGCGTGCTTGGCATTGATCAGTTCCGCATCAAGGAGGCCCCCGCGCTTTCGGCCTTGCTCAACACGATCAGCGTTGTCGGCCTTTTGGATCAACTCAACGGCGAGGGCATCCATTTTTCGCGCGTCGATGCCAAGTTTCGTCTCACGCCCGAGCAGTTGACCCTGCTGGAAGGCAGCGCGGTCGGCGCCGCTCTGGGGGTGTCGATGGATGGCTATTATTATATGGATACCGGACGGATGAACATGCGGGGGGTTGTGTCGCCAGTTTATATGGTGAATGCGATCGGTGGCATTTTCAACCGCGCGGGCGAGGGGCTTATCGGCTTTAACTACAAGCTCAAGGGGCTGGCCTCGGACCCGCGTGTTTCGATCAATCCGCTGTCGGCCCTGGCACCGGGCGCGCTGCGCAACTTGTTTCGCAAACCGCCCCCGACGCTTGACGATGCGCCCGGGGTTGCGGTGACCACTAAAGACAGGCAGGATCCAGACCCTGACCCTGCCAAGCAAAGACAGGACAGATGAAGCTAAGCGATTTTGATTTCGAGCTGCCCGAGGCGCTTATTGCCACGCGGCCAGCGCGCCCGCGCAGTTCGGCGCGCCTGTTGGTGGCGGATGGCGATGTGATCACCGATACGCGGGTGAGCGCGCTTGGCGATTGGTTGCGCCCGGGCGACCGGCTCGTGCTGAATGACACCAAGGTCATCCCGGCGCGGCTGAGCGGATTGCGTCACCGGGTTGGCGCGCAAGGGCCGAGTGCCGCGCGGATCGAGGTGACGCTGTTGGAACCCGGCGCCGATGGCACCTGGGGCGCCTTGATCAAGCCGCTGAAAAAGATATCGGTGGGCGAGGATGTGGTGTTTTCCGCCGGGTTGAGCGCCCGGCTTGAGGCCAAGGAAGACGGGCAGGGGCGCTTGCGTTTCAACCTTTTGGGTGCGGATTTCGATGCCGCCCTGGCCGAGGCCGGGGCGATGCCGCTGCCGCCCTATATTGCGGCGCGCCGCCCGGCGGATGCGCAGGACAAGACCGATTATCAAACCGTCTGGGCGCGCCATGCGGGGGCGGTGGCGGCGCCCACCGCATCGTTGCACTTTGACGAGGCCCTGTTGGCCGCGCTTGCCGGAATCGGCGTCACCTTCAGCCATGTCACCCTGCATGTGGGCGCGGGGACGTTTTTGCCGGTCAAGGTCGAGGATGTCACGACCCACAAGATGCATGCCGAATGGGGCGAGGTCAGCGCCGCCGCCGCCGCCGAGATGGCCGAGACGCGCGCTGCTGGCGGGCGGGTGATTCCGGTCGGCACCACGGCGCTGCGCCTGATCGAGACGGCCGCGCGCGCGGGCGCAGAGATCGCCCCCTGGCAGGGCGAGACCGACATCTTCATCTATCCCGGTTTTGAATTTCGCGTCACCGACGCGCTCATGACCAATTTCCATCTGCCGAAATCGACCTTGATGATGCTGGTCTCGGCGCTGGTTGGGCAAGACCGCCTGCGGCAGATTTACGCCCATGCTGTGGCACAAAATTATCGGTTCTTTTCCTATGGTGATGCTTCTTTGTTGATCCCGGGCTGAAACGCTGCCACGCGGGCCGCGCAGGGGTCAAGGTGAGTCGTCTTTGGCGCTGCACCAAGGCGGCGGTCTGTTAGGATCGCGCAAGGAAACAGGAGATGTGCGATGTTGAAGGTGCTGTCAGGGTCATGGGCCCTTTTGCTTGGCATGATGATGTTGCAGGTCGGCAATGGCATGCAGGGCACGCTTCTGGGGATACGCGGCGCGCTGGAAGGGTTTTCGACCTTTCAGATGTCGGTGGTCATGTCGTCCTATTTCCTTGGCTTTCTGGCCGGGTCGCGGATGGCGCCCGAGATGATCCGGCGGGTCGGGCATGTGCGGGTCTTTGCCGCGCTTGGCTCGTTGATTTCGGCCGTTTTGATCCTGTATCCGACGATTGCCGACCCCTGGGCCTGGTCCGTGGGGCGGGTGATGATCGGGTTTTGTTTTTCCGGCGTTTATGTGACCGCCGAAAGCTGGCTGAACAACGCGTCCACCAATGAGACGCGCGGCAAGTCGCTGTCGCTTTACATGATCGTGCAGATGATCGGGATTGTCACGGCGCAGGCCCTGATGGTGATGGCCGATCCGGCGGGCTATGTGCTTTTCGTGATCCCCTCTGTGCTTGTGTCGCTGGCCTTTGCGCCGATCCTGTTATCGGTCAGCCCGACCCCCGCCTTTGACACGACCAAACCGTTTTCCCTGTTGGAAATCATGAAGATTTCGCCGCTTGGCTGTGTTGGCATGTTTTTGACCGGCGGCGTGTTTGCGGCGCAGTTCGGCATGGCGGCGGTCTATGGCTCCGAGGCGGGGCTGAGCGTGGGAGAGATTTCGGCCTTTGTGGCGGCGTTTTATGTGGGTGCCATGTTGGTGCAATATCCGCTGGGATGGATTTCGGACCGGATGGACCGGCGCAAGCTGATCGCGGCGGTTTCTTTCGTGACCGGGGTCGGGGCCGTGATCGGCATGCTGTTCGGCGCGAACTTCTGGATGCTTCTGGTGGCGGCGTTTCTTGTGGGGGGCACGTCCAACCCGCTTTATTCGCTGCTGATCGCCTATACCAACGACTTTCTTGAGAGCGACGACATGGCGGCTGCCTCTGCCGGGATGGTGTTCATCAATGGGCTTGGCGCGATTGCCGGCCCGCTTATGGTGGGCTGGATGATGGGCGCGATGGGGCCGGGGGGATATTTCCTCTACATGGCGGTGCTGATGTTCGCCATGGTTGCATATGCCATATATCGGATGACACAGCGCGCCGCCCCAACGGTCAGCCAGACCGAAAGCTACACACCGGTATCGCCCTCTGCGTCACCGATGGCGGTGGAATACGCCCAGGATCATGCCATTGAAGTTGCACAAGAGGCACAAAATGACAGTTAACTTCGTTTTATGTCCCTGTTGTAGCATTATGTTACTGTGAATAATGGCGTTCATGCCGCATCCTGAACCAAGTATCATAGGAAAATGAGGAGTTCCCCCTATGGTTGCGCCTGAAGATGTATTGAGTTTCTGGTTGGATGACGTAGGGCCGAAGAGGTGGTATGAAGCCTCTGACGCGCTTGACCAGAGGGTGAGGGACCGCTTTGAAGCGGCCTGGAAAAAAGCGCAAGCGGGCGGCTATGGTCTGTGGCTGACCTATCCAACGGGCACGCTGGCCTATATCATTCTGATGGATCAGTTCCCGCGCAACATGTTCCGCGGCGAGGCGCAGGCCTTTGCGTCGGATCCGTCGGCGCTTGCCGCCGCCAAGGTCGCCGTCAAGCGAGGTTGGGATTTGCGGGTCGATGAACCGGCGCGGCAGTTTTTTTATTTGCCCTTGATGCATTCCGAAAATCTCTGTGATCAGGAGCGCTGTGTGCGCCTGATGTGCGAGCGGATGCCGGTGCATGGTCCCGATAACATGTTGCATGCGCGCGCACATCGTGAGGTGATCCGACAGTTTGGCCGCTTTCCCTATCGCAATTCGGCCCTGTCGCGCGCCTCGACCGCGCAGGAACGCCAGTATGTTGCTGAGGGGGGCTATGGTGCCACGCTGCGCCGCTTCAAGGCCGCTGCCTGAGTGGTAAACCCCTGATATGTCAGAGAATGGCAGGCGAACACATCCTTGCCGGGTGTTTGCGGATCATTGTTGCGTTGCTCCGTTGTGGTCCGTTTGAAAATAGTTTAATACCAAACTAAATTTGAAAACGGAGGGCGGCATGGCGTCTAAGGCTTTTGACATGATCGTAATCGGGGCAGGCCCCGGTGGCTATGTTGCTGCGATCCGGGGGGCGCAACTTGGCCTGAACGTGGCCATTGTCGAGCGCGAGCACATGGGCGGGATCTGTCTGAACTGGGGGTGTATCCCGACCAAGGCGATGCTGCGCAGTTCCGAGGTGTTTCACCTGATGCACCGCGCCAAGGAATTCGGCCTTTCGGCGACGGGCATCAGCTATGATCTGGATGCGGTCGTCAAGCGTTCGCGCGGGGTGGCAAAACAGCTTAACGGTGGGGTCGGGCATCTTCTCAAGAAGAACAAGGTGACGGCGCTCATGGGCGAGGCAACGGTGCCCGCCAAGGGCCGCGTCACGGTCAAGACGGACAAGGGCGTTGAAGAGCTGACGGCCAAGCATATCGTGCTGGCCACGGGGGCGCGGGCGCGCGAATTGCCGGGGCTTGAGGCCGATGGCGATCTGGTCTGGACCTACAAGCACGCGCTGGTGCCGCCACGCATGCCGAAAAAGCTTTTGGTGATCGGATCGGGCGCGATCGGCATCGAATTTGCCAGCTTCTACAACACGCTTGGCGCCGATACGACCGTGGTCGAGGTGATGGATCGTGTGCTTCCGGTGGAAGACGCCGAGATTTCCGCCTTTGCCAAGAAGGCCTTTGTCAAACAGGGCATGAAGATCATGGAAAAAGCCATGGTCAAACAGCTTGACCGCGGCAAGGGTAAGGTCACCGCGCATATCGAAACGGGTGGCAAGGTTGAGAAACAGGACTTCGACACGGTGATTTCCGCCGTGGGCATCGTCGGCAATGTCGAGGGTCTTGGACTTGAGGCGCTTGGCGTGGCGGTGGATCGCACCCATGTTGTCACCGATGAATATTGCCGCACCGCCGTCGAGGGGGTCTATGCCATCGGCGATATCGCCGGCGCACCCTGGCTTGCGCATAAGGCGAGCCATGAAGGCGTGATGGTGGCCGAATTGATCGCGGGCGGGCATCCGCATCCGGTCAAGCCCGAGAGCATCGCGGGCTGTACCTATTGCCATCCGCAGGTGGCGTCGGTTGGCATGACCGAGGCCAAGGCCAAGGACGCCGGATATGAGATCAAGGTCGGGCGGTTCCCGTTCATCGGCAATGGCAAGGCGATTGCCTTGGGCGAGCCAGAGGGCCTTGTGAAAACCATCTTTGACGCCAAGACAGGCGAGCTTTTGGGCGCGCATATGATCGGGGCCGAGGTGACGGAATTGATCCAGGGCTATGTGGTCGGGCGCCAGCTTGAGACCACCGAAGAGGATCTTATGAACACCGTTTTCCCGCATCCGACCCTGAGCGAGATGATGCATGAATCGGTGCTTGAGGCCTATGGCCGGGCGATCCATATCTAGGGGTGACTTTGGGGGCGCTGCCCCCGTCGCGCAAGCGCGACTCCCCCGGGATATTTAGGGCCAGAAGAAACATGAGGGCGCGGGCGGGTGACGCTTGCGCCTTTTTTGCAGTGCCGTCACAATGGGGGGCGCAGCAAGGGGTAGGCGAGTGGCAAGTATCAACCGGATCGTGATGCAGAAATCCTCGCGCCGGTGGATGGCGGCGCTTGACCCGTCGACGATGGATGCGGCCGAGGTTTCGGGCAAATACGGGCGGCGGTTCGCGTTCAGGAGCTATGAGCGGTTTCGCTATCCGAAATATGACATCTGCAAGGGGCCGTATTGTGACGCGCAGGGCAATGTTCTGAGCTTTGATCTGATTCTGGCCAATCAGGTTTGGGAACATTTGGACAGGCCTTATGCGGCGACGCGCCATGTGTTGGAGATGCTGCGACCTGGCGGGTATTTCTGGGTGGCGGTGCCGTTTTTCATTCCCTATCACGGCGATCCGGTTGATTGCTCGCGCTGGACGGCGCGGGGGTTGAAGAATCTGTTGATCGAAGCCGGGTTTGACGAGAGCAAGATCAACGCCCGCCAATGGGGCAACCGCCATGCGGCGCGGCGCAATCTTGAGGGCGAATGGCCGCCGGTCTATGATCCGGAAACCGATGACCTTACGGATGAGCCGGATTTCCCGATCTGTTCCTGGGCGCTTGCGCAGAAATAGGCCGTCGATGGACCATGTTCATGGAACGTTCGCGGATTTGGCTTGGAACTATCGCCGCTCTCGCCTATTTGTAAGCCACGTGAACCCCGGGGGGCAGAATGGCCGATCTCAAGTATATCGAGGTGCGCGGCGCGCGCGAGCATAACCTCAAGAATATCGACGTGGATATTCCACGCGACCAACTTGTTGTGATCACCGGGCTTTCCGGGTCTGGAAAGTCGAGCCTCGCGTTTGACACGATCTATGCCGAAGGCCAGCGGCGCTATGTCGAATCGCTCTCGGCCTATGCGCGCCAGTTTCTCGAAATGATGGGCAAGCCGGATGTGGATCACATCAGCGGATTGAGCCCGGCGATTTCGATCGAGCAAAAGACCACCTCGAAGAATCCGCGATCAACCGTCGGCACGGTGACCGAAATTTACGACTATCTGCGGCTTTTGTTTGCGCGGGTGGGCACGCCCTATTCGCCCGCCACCGGCCTTCCGATCGAGGCACAACAGGTGCAGGATATGGTTGACCGGGTGATGGCAATGGAGGAGGGCACGCGCGCCTTTCTTCTGGCGCCGATCGTGCGCGATCGCAAAGGCGAATATCGCAAGGAATTTCTTGAGCTGCGCAAGCAGGGCTTTCAGCGGGTCAAGGTCGATGGCGCGTTTTACGAGCTTGACGAGCCGCCCACGCTTGACAAGAAATTCCGCCATGACATCGACGTTGTGGTCGACCGGCTGGTGATAAAGGCGGGGCTTGAAACGCGGCTTGCTGATAGTTTCCGCACCGCGCTTGATCTGGCCGATGGGATTGCGATCCTTGAAACCGCACCCAAAGAGGGCGAGCCGGAGCGGATCACGTTTTCGGAAAAATTCGCCTGTCCGGTCAGCGGCTTTACCATCCCTGAGATCGAGCCGCGGCTGTTTTCGTTCAACGCGCCGTTTGGGGCTTGTCCCGGGTGTGACGGGCTTGGGGCAGAGCGGTTTTTTGACGAACGGCTTGTGGTGCCCGATGAGGCGCTCAAGGTCAGCGATGGGGCGATTGCGCCCTGGCGCAAGGGCAAGTCACCCTATTTTACCCAGACAATTCAATCCATTGCCAGGCATTACGCGTTTGACAAGAACGCCGCATGGAAGGACCTTCCGGCGCATGTGAAACAGGTGTTCCTGCATGGCTCGGGCGAGGGGGAAATCCCGTTTCGTTATGACGAGGGCGGGCGGATTTATCAGGTCAGCCGCGTGTTTGAGGGGGTGATCCCCAATATGGAACGACGCTATCGCGAGACCGATAGCAACTGGATCCGCGAAGAATTTGAGCGCTATCAGAACAATCGCGCCTGTGGCACTTGCGGCGGGTTTCGTCTGCGGCAAGAGGCTTTGGCGGTTCGGATCGCCGATTTGCACGTGGGGCAGGTCGTTCAGATGTCGATCCGCGAGGCCTATGCGTGGTGCGAAACGGTGCCTGATCACCTCGGCAAACAGAAGAATGAAATCGCCCGCGCGATCCTCAAGGAAATCCGCGAGCGGCTTGGGTTTCTGAACAATGTCGGTCTGGATTACCTGACGCTTAGCCGCAATTCCGGCACTTTGTCGGGGGGCGAAAGCCAGCGGATCAGGCTTGCCAGCCAGATCGGTTCGGGGCTTACCGGGGTGCTTTACGTGCTCGACGAGCCGAGCATCGGCCTGCATCAGCGCGACAATGGGCGGCTTTTGACCACGCTGCGCAATCTGCGCGATCAGGGCAATACCGTGATCGTGGTCGAGCATGACGAAGAGGCCATTCGCACCGCCGATTACGTGTTCGATATCGGCCCCGGTGCCGGGATTCATGGCGGCCAGGTGGTCAGCCATGGCACGCCGGAAGAGGTGACGGCCGATGCCGGGTCGATCACCGGGCAATACCTGTCGGGTGCCCGCGAAATTCCGTTTTCCAGCAAGCGGCGCAAGGGCAATGGCAAAAAGCTCAAGGTGGTCAAGGCAACGGGCAATAACCTCAAGGAGGTGACGGCCGAGTTTCCGCTTGGCAAGTTTGTCTGCGTGACCGGCGTGTCGGGCGGGGGCAAATCGACGCTGACCATCGAGACGCTGTTCAAGACCGCGAGCATGCGGTTGAATGGGGCGCGTCAGACGCCGGCGCCGTGCGAAACCATCAAGGGGCTGGAGCATCTGGATAAGGTGATAGACATTGATCAGCGCCCCATCGGGCGCACTCCACGATCCAACCCGGCGACCTATACCGGGGCGTTTACGCCGATTCGTGACTGGTTTGCCGGGCTGCCCGAGGCCAAGGCGCGCGGCTATAAGCCGGGGCGGTTTTCCTTTAACGTCAAGGGAGGGCGCTGTGAGGCCTGTCAGGGCGATGGTCTGATCAAGATCGAGATGCATTTTCTGCCCGACGTCTATGTCACCTGCGAGACCTGCCAGGGCGCGCGATACAACCGCGAGACCCTCGAAATTCGGTTTAAAGGCAAGAGTATAGCCGACGTTCTTGATATGACGGTTGAAGATGCGCAGAGCTTTTTCAAGGCGGTGCCGGGCATTCGTGACAAGATGGATGCGCTGGCGCGGGTCGGGCTTGGCTATATCAAGGTTGGCCAGCAGGCGACAACCCTCTCGGGCGGCGAGGCGCAGCGCGTGAAGCTCTCAAAGGAGCTGGCCAAGCGATCCACCGGGCGCACGCTTTATATCCTTGATGAGCCGACGACGGGATTGCACTTCGAGGATGTGAAAAAGCTTCTCGAAGTGCTGCACGAGCTGGTGGATGGTGGCAATACGGTGATCGTGATCGAGCATAACCTCGACGTGATCAAGACCGCCGATCATATCATCGACATCGGCCCCGAGGGGGGCGATGGCGGCGGCGAGATCGTGGCCGTGGGCACGCCCGAGAAAGTGGCGCAAGAACCGCGCAGCCATACCGGACATTACCTCAAAGAGATGCTCGCCGCGCGCCGGGTGGCCGCAGAATAGGGTCGTTTGACATCGGGGCCGCCGCCTGAAATGCGGCGCGGCCCCGGGCAAGGTCAATCACGCCCTCAGTTCAGGATTGCCGCGGCCAAGCCGACCAAGTCAAGCACCCGGCGCGTGTCGCGATCAACCCGGTAGATGTAATCGCCAACGCGGTAATAGGTTTCATCACGCCCAAGGCCGTAGCGGCCGGGATTGCGCAGGATGATGTAATCATCATCAATCCTGTCGCCGAGACCATAGCGATGCCCATATATCTTTTTGGCCTGTCCGGGGGGCAGGCAGCCGTTATGCTTTTTGGCCAGACCCGGTGGGCATCCCCTCGGATCGGCCTGTGCCGTGAGCGGTTGCAGGGCCAGAGTAATGGCGGTGAAAAGTAGTATGAAACGCATGTCTGGTGCCCTCCTTCTCCTCATTGAGGTGGGGGGAAACAGGGCGCATCACAAGTGCATCCGCCTGTCATTGGCGAAAAACCGCCTTCAGGTCTTTTTCATCGGGCAGGTGCGCAGGCCGAGGATCGTGTAAAGCGGACAGCTTGACATAAGCCCGGTCACCAGCGGGATGATCCCGATCAGATAGAGCCAGTTATAGGCCCCGTCACGGTTAAGGGCAAAGCCCGCCAGCAGGGCGAGGCCGACGATGATACGAACTGTGCGGTCCAAAGACCCGACATTTTTCTTAAGCATGAGAATACCTTTCACTGATCCGGCCGACATGACCGGTATAGGACAGCCCAAGCATATGCCGCCCCGGTCGCCGGTGTCGGTGATAAGGTCACAAAGCCCGCAAATTTATCTGAAATTACGGCTGTCCTTGATCTGCTCCCAGGCCCAGACCACCTGTTGCAGCTGTTCTTCCTGGCTGCGATCACCGCCATTGATGTCGGGATGCAGCACCTTGATCAGCGATTTGTAGGATTTGCGCAGATCGGCCTTGCTCCAAGTATCCTCGGCCTCGAGAATCTCGACGGCGCGGCGCTCTGTGGGGGGCAATTTACGGCTTCCGCCACGTTTCTTGCCGGGGTTCTGCGTGGCATTGCCGCCCAGAACCTGATGCGGGTCCTCGATGCCAAGTCGGGCCCATGCGCGCGCCTCGGGGTCCGTGAATGCGCGGGTTTCACGTTCCCACACCTTGTCCTTTGAGGCCTGCGCGTTGATTTCGGCCTCGGTGGTGCCGTCAAAGAAGTTCCACTTGAGGTTATATTCACGCACATGCTGCTGGCAGAACCAGAGGTAATCATCCAGCACATCCGGCGCCTTGGGCGCGCGGAACTTGCCCGCCTCGGTACAGCCCTCATGCTCACACACCCGCACCGATGTCTCGGAGGCGCCCGACATGCCGCGTCTGCCACGGGGGTTTTTCTTCTTGGCCGAAGAAACGGACATATCGAAACCGAATGGATCTGACTTGGTCATGGGACTTACCTTTTCGAGTCGGAGACGAGAGTGTATGCCAAAACGCGGCAAATTGAAGGGGGCAGGGCAAAAAAATTCACCTCACCTTTGCGCGATGTTCTTGCGCGGACAGGCGCGGGACGATTACCTAACCCCTTGCTATGAAAAGCAGAACGGTCTTGGGGGCGTCTAGGTCTTGTCGTTTTCGGGCGTCTCTTCCGCGGGGTCGTGCCTCTGGGCGGTCAGAGGGGGGGTGACAGGCGGGGTCACGGCGCG
>JAVVFB010000108.1:0-10774 GCA_032251095.1 Roseovarius sp.
GGGGATATAGGTCTTGGCGTCGCGCCAAAACGCCTGATCGCCGGCGTTAAAGCCGACACGCCAGACCTCGGCATTGGCCCGGCGCAGCATCTGCCCGAGTTTCTGAAAAAATGGCCCGTGCGGCCCCTGAAGAAACAGGAATGCGCGGTTTTGCCCGGTCAGACCTGTCATGGTCTTTGCTGTCCCTTTCCACTCACCACGCCCCTCATAGCGCAGCATTTTGGCAAAAATAAGCCCCGTGATGCGCCGCTTGCTTGCCATGGGCGGGCGTCATCGCTAGGTCGAAGTCATAAGACTAGGGGAGACAGGTTAAATGTTTACTGGCATCGTCACGGATGTGGGCCGCATTCGGCAGGTTGAACAACGCGGCGATCTGCGTGCGCGTATCGCCACCAAATATGACACGACCCGTGTTGATATCGGCGCCTCGATTGCCTGTGACGGGGTGTGCCTGACGGTGGTGGCGCTTGGCCCCGATTGGTTTGACGTGGATATCTCGGCCGAGACGGTCTCGAAGACCAACCTTTCGGGATGGGCCGAGGGGCGGCGGGTCAACCTTGAACGCGCGCTTCGGGTCGGGGACGAGCTTGGCGGGCATATCGTGTCGGGCCATGTCGATGGTCTGGCCGAGGTGGTGGCCTTGCGTGACGAGGGCGACAGCACCCGCGTCACCCTGCGCGCGCCCAAGGAATTGGCGCGCTTCATCGCCTCCAAGGGCTCGGTCGCATTGAACGGCACATCGCTGACGGTGAACGAGGTTTCGGGCTGTGACTTTGGCATCAATTTCATCCCCCACACCAAAGAGGTGACCACATGGGGCGATGTGGCGCTTGGGGATATGGTCAACCTCGAAATCGACACGCTGGCGCGGTACGTGGCGCGGCTGGCCGAGGCCGGTTAATCGTTGTCGCTTAACCCCGCACCGGCCCCGGCAAGGCGGCTTTTGGCGGTGTCGGGCGCATAGGTGCGGTGGGCAAAGCCGGTGAGAACCTGCGCGATCTCGGGCGTGATATCGCCGCGCGTCCGGAGATCAAGCCGCGCGCCGTTGTTGGAGCGGCTCCGGGTGATGCGTATCTCCGGGATGCTGTGACTGGCAAGCGCCTCTGGGGTGGAGTGGATAAGCCGCGCGTCGCGGCCACAACTCATCGACACACCGGGCCATTCAATCTGGATTGTGGTTTCAAGGCTCTGTGCGGCCGCCGCCACATAGGGCAAAAGCAAGAGCGGATAGGATGTCTGCCCAAGCTCAAGCGCCCGGCCTTCGGCAATCTGGCTGGCGTGATCGCAAATCGCCGCACCGCTGATCAACGGACAAAGTGCGCCGCTCTTGGCCGCCCATGTGCCGGTGTCTTCCAGCGGGCAAATCGTGTCGTACTCCGCGCCGTCATTCTGGCGCAAAAGCCCCGCCAAGGCCTCGGCCCCCGGCAAGCCCGCCGCACAGAGCCAGCGGGTCGCCTTGCCGGCCTCTTCCGCCAATCCCCAGCTTAGCCCGGCCCCGCGCGCCGCCTTGCGCGACAGGCCCTCGATTTCGTTCAGCGACCAGGTCATGCGCGCCCCTCAAGATAAGGATAGGTCCAGTCATCGGCATTGCCCTGCGCCAATTCACCGGGAAACGGCGCGTGCTGAAACATGTTGATGCGCAGCCAGCGATCCGAGCGCGGATCGAAATGGCAGGCGCCAAAGAACGACAGCTTGGCGCGCAGCATGTCGATCGGAAGAACATTGGCATCAATCGTGTTGTCGCGGATTTCGGCGTAGGGCAGGCGCGCGGCAATCTGCGCACGGCGCACCACATGGCGATGCTCGGGGTGCGCGAGCAGGAAACCGGCCACCGGCCCCTCGGGGAAATCCGCCAGATCGTCGTACATCCGCGCCGCGTCGCGACCGGGGCAAAGCGGTTGTTCATAGGCTTCAATCGGCTCGTCAAACCGCTCGCCAAGGCGCGGTTCAAGCTTTGCCTCGGAGGTGTACCAGACCCGCGCGGTCGCATCGCGCGCGCGCCAGTCGATCGCAAGCGCCCAGCCATAGATGTCTTGGGTGATGGCGCGCAGATCGGCGACCCGCATCGCCCCGTTAATGCGCCATGTGGCCCCCTCATCGGCGGCCATGCAACAGCTCAGCCCATCCACCAGATCGCCGTAGGGTTCCAACAAAAGCGAGGCCAAAAGCTCCTGTCCCTCGACCCCAAGCGCGGTTTCACCCCAGAGCCAGAGGCGGTTCCACGGCTGGTTATCGGTCAGGTTGTTACTTTGCAGAAATTCGGCAAGTCGGGCCATATCTGCGCGCAGGCTTTGCAGCTTTGCAATCTGGATCGGGTGCTCCGACTGCCAGTTTTCCGCATGAAGCGTGGCGCGGGCGACGAATTGGCGAAAGCTTTGGGCGGCCTCGGCGGTGGCGCTCGGCAGGGCGCGGATGCGCGCCAAGCCCTCTTCGCGCGCGGCGATCCAATTGTTGAGCAAGGCGGGATGATTGAGCAGGAACGGCGCCATGCCAAGCCCGGTCGAATTGCCGATGCCAAAGCGACGGCGCAAATGCGGCGCCAGCGGCACGGCGGTCTCGGGCGCGCGCAGGGCGGCCATATGCTCGACCAGATCCATCACAAAGGCGCGGGTCAGGAAAACCGACAGCATCTCGATCTGGAACGGGGCCTGAAATTCATCGCGCTTGGCGGTGGTTTCACGATCCGCGGCGCCAAACTTGCCCGAGCCATAAACCGCCGTCGTGCGCATCAGATAGCCGACATCGTCAACCCGTGCCTGATCGGGCTGTTGGCCGCGTGCAAGGCAATCGACCACATGATCCCAGAGCCGGACCGAACGGTTGGCGCGGCTCAGCGAAAGCTCGCTCTCGGTGATGCGCCCGGCCTCTTGGCGGGGCACGTTTTGCGACAGGCGGTCAAGATCGGCGGGGCTGGGGATGCCGTCAAACAGGGTAAATGTCGCGTCCCATTCGGTGGCAATCACCCGGTCAGAGCGTTTCTCAGGCGCCAGATCATTGGCAAAGGCAACCAGCGAATAGCTGCGCTGCGGCCCATGCGCGGTATAGACCGCGCGCCCGACGCCGCGCGCGTCGATGTCAAAAACACCGCGCTCGAATTGCCAGTTTTCGGCCTTGAGGCGGCGCAAAAGCACCCGCATGAACGACAGCCGCGATTGATGAAACGACCCAAGCCGGGCAAGACGCATGACCACATTGGGGTCACGGGGCGCGATGCGGGTGCTGTCGGTCTGTTGCATTGGCCTGTCCTTTTTTCGGGTCTCGGGGAAACAGGGCGGCCCCGGTAAAAGGCCGCCCCGAAATGTCAGCGCATCTCGCGGCCTTTGGCAAGGGGGATCCGGATCGCATTCCAAAGCGAGGGCAAGCGCATTGGGGACACAGACATGGCCGTCACTCCGGTTGCTCTTCAAGGGGTGTCGTCAGGGGGGCGAAGTTTTCATCGAAAAAGCGCAACCAATTGCCGCCCATCAGCGCGTCAACCTCACGCGCGTCAAAGCCGGTACGGGCAAGCCCGTCGCGGATATTGCCAAAATCGCGGTTGTCGCGGAACCACGCGGGCTGAGGCGGGAAACCGGGCGCAGAGGCCGAACCTTCGCCATAGTCGATTTCCTTGGTCCAGCGGCCGCTGCGCATCCATTCCACCACGCTGTCGGGCTGATCCTGACAAAGGTCGCTGCCGATGCCGAAATGATCAACGCCAAAGGTCTCCGCGGCGCGCGCGATCATCTGGCAAAAACTGTCGACGGTGCAGTCGGATTTATCCCTGAGGTGATGCGGATAAAGCGAAAACCCCATCATGCCGCCATTTTGCGTGACCGCGCGGATCACGTCGTCGCGCTTGTTGCGCAACGCGGGCTGCCAGCTATGCAGGTTGGCATGGGTGATGGTGATCGGGCGTGTCGAGATATCGGCCGCCTCGATGGTCGAGCGGTCGGCGGAATGGCTCATGTCGATTACAAGGCCGACGCGGTTCATTTCCTTGATCACCTGACGGCCCATGCGGGTGATGCCGGGGTCCTCGGCCTCGTAACACCCGGTCGCCAAAAGCGATTGGTTGTTATAGCTTAGCTGCATGAAGCGCGCACCAAGCCGGTGCAGGATCTCGACCAGCCCGATATCATCCTCGATCGGGCTTGGGTTTTGAAAGCCAAAAAAGATCGCGGTGCGCCCGCTATCCTTGGCGCGGCGCACGTCGTTGCCGGTGAAGCCATGAAAGATCAGGTCCGGAAACCGCTCGAACCAGCGGTTCCAGGCCTCGAAGTTGAGCACGGTTTCGCGGAAATTCTCGTGATAGGAAATGGTGACATGCACCGCGTCCACGCCGCCCGCGCGCATCTCGCGGAACACCTTTTCCGACCAGTTGGCATATTGAAGCCCGTCGATCAGCACGCTCATTTCGGCGCACCTGCCGAGATATAGGCGGTCTTGACGGTGGTGTAGAATTCCGCCGCCGCGCGGCCCTGTTCACGCGGGCCATAAGAACTGTCGCCGCGCCCGCCAAAGGGCACGTGGTAATCGGTGCCTGCCGTCGGCAGGTTGACGGTGACAACCCCGGTGCGCGCGTTGCGCCGGAAGTGGGTGGCGCGCGCAAGGCTTTGTGTGACAATGCCAGAGGTCAGGCCGAAATTGGTGTCGTTGACGACCGACAGCGCCTCGTCATAGCCATCGACCTTGATCACCGAGGTGAGCGGCGCGAACATTTCCTCGCGGTTGATGCGCATGGCGTTGGTGGTGTTGAGAAATACGCCGGGGGTCATGTAATAGCCTTCGGTCTCGCGGGTAACGCGCGCACCGCCACAGGCAAGCTCGGCGCCTTCGGATTTGCCGAGATCGACATAGGCGAGGTTCTCGTCAAGCTGGGTTTCGCTGACCACCGGGCCGATCTGTATGTCGGGCTCGAACGCGTGGCCGACTTTCATCGCCTCGGCCCCGGCGACAAGCTTTTCGACAAAGGCGTCATGGATGCCCGCATGCACCACAAGGCGCGAGGAGGCGGTGCATTTCTGCCCCGTGCCGCCAAAGGCGCCGCCAAGCGCGAGGGTGACTGCGAGATCAAGATCGGCGTCATCCATCACCGCAAGGGCGTTCTTGCTGCCCATTTCCATCTGGACCTTGGTGAGGTTCTGGATCGCGGCACCGGCGATGCCCTTGCCCACCGGCACAGAGCCGGTAAAGGAAATCGCGTTCACTTTCGGGCTTTCGACAAGACGCTGGCCGATGCTGCCGCCCGCGCCCATGACGAGGTTGAACAGGCCCTTGGGGATGTCCTGGCGCGAGATGATCTCGCTCAGCGCATAGGCCGAGGCGGGGGTCATGTTGGCGGGTTTCCAGATCACCGCATTGCCATAGCAAAGCGCCGGAGCGATCTTCCAGCTGGCGGTGGCGGTGGGAAAGTTCCACGGGCTGATCACGGCGACGGTGCCGACGGGTTCGCGGCGCACATCCACCTCGATACCGGGACGCACCGAATCGGCGTTCTCGCCAAGCTGGCGCAGGCATTCGGCGGCGTAATAAGTAAAGAACTGACCGGCGCGGAACACCTCGCCCTTGCCCTCGGCCAGCGGCTTGCCTTCTTCGCGGCTGAGCAGGCGGCCAAGCTCTTCGGCGCGCGCCATCATCTCGGTGCCGATCGACATCAACACCGCCTGCTTGCGCTCCATCCCGTAGGCGGCCCATTCGATTTGCGCGGCGCGGGCGGCGTCAAGCGCGTGCTCAAGCTGATCGGGTTTGGCCTGCGCATAAAGCCCGATCAGGTCGCTGATATCCGAGGGATTGCGGTTTTCGATCTCTGCCTCGCCGGCAAGCCAGTCACCGGCGATGTAGTTCAGATATGTCTTGGCCATGGTTTGATCCCTTTCCTTGCGTCACGCATAAAGGGGCACAGATAAAACTTCAGAACAAACTTAAAGTAATTGAATTTAGTTCAGGTGGATTGAATTTCAGGGGCCATCGACCGAAATCTTCGCCTGCCGGATGGTGCGCGCCAGCACGCGGGCGGCGGGGGGCAGCATCTTTTCGGGCGGTGTCACCATCCAGACCTCGCGCCGCGCGGTGCTGTCGGTGAGCGGAAGAAAGGCGAGGTCGGAAAACTCGGGCAGCACGGTCAGTTTCGGCAAAACCGTCACGCCAACGCCTGCGCGCACCAGGCTCAGGATCGAGGTGGTGTTGCGCACCATCAGCATCGAGTTGGCCAGAATCGGCGCGAAATCCGCATCCAGGATATGCTGGCACAGACCATTGGCGATGAAATTTTCGCCCGCCAGATTGCCCCAGCCAAGGGTTTTCCAGGCCCGCGTCAAAGGATCATCGGCGCGACAGACAAGGCCGAAGGCATCGGTAAAGACAAGGTGGCGGTCAAACCCCGGCATCGGCGGCAGGCTTGCCAGCCCGATATCGGCGCGCTCGGCGCTCAGCTCGCGCTGGACGCTGGCTGAATCGCTGTCGCTCATGTCGATGCGCACGCCGGGATGGGCCGTCATGTAGCTTTGCAGGATCGGCGGCATCACCGCCTGCGCGACCGAGGGCGTGACCGCAAGGCGCACATGGCCACGCTCGGCGCGCGACAGCCCTTCGATGGCGGCAATGGTGCGGTCAAAATGCGCCAATTCGCGGCTGGCCTCGATATGGATCAACTCGCCCAGGGGGGTGAGGCGCGATTTGCGCGCCGTCTCGAACAGCGGCGCGCCGATGTGTTCCTCGAACTGTCTGAGCATCATCGACACCGCCGAGGGCGTGCGCCCAAGCGCGGTGGCGGCCTCGGCGAGGCTTCCGTGATCGGCGACGGTTCGGAAACAGCGCAGCATTTCGATCTTGATCGACAAATTCAGCCCTCCTGAATATGTGGCGCAGAAGTTAGGTTGGTCTGAAATATGGGCGCAAGTCGGCCCTGTCTATGGGGTTCGCGACCCATGCCGCGCCGGACGCGACCGTATGGTTAGCTTTGGCGTGGGCGGTCGGGCACGCGGTCCTCGACCTTCTTAAAGGCAAAGGCGATGATCCCGGCGATGATCATGTAGACAAGCGCCAGCAAAAGCAGCGGTTCATAGACAATGAACGTGTCAGAGCGCACCCGGCTTGAGACCGAATAGATCTCGATCACCGTGATCGTTGCCACCAGAGGCGTCGCCTTGAGTTGCAGGATGGTTTCCCCGCCAAGCGTCGGCAGGACGTTGCGGATGGCCTGCGGCAGCCAGATCCGGCGAAACATCGTCAGGCGCGGCATGCCAAAGGCGCGTGCAGCCTCAAGCTGGCCTTTGTTGACGGATGCAAAAGCGCCGCGCATCACCTCGCCCTCATAGCCCGCATAAGACAGGGTGAGGGCAAGCACCGCATAGGGCCAGGCCTGTCGCAGATAGGGCCAGAGCTCAGAGCCGCGAATCCACGGGAATTGCGGGAAAAGCGAGCCAAGCCCGTAATATAAAAGCCAGATTTGCAGCAAGAGCGGCGTGCCCCGGATCACCGTGCAGAAGGCCTTTGCCGGGGCCGAAAGATACCACGGCCCCACCGCCTGCGCCAATCCAAGTGGCACCGCAAGGGCAAAGCCAAGCACCGTGGTGACCACCAATATCCAGATCGTGCGCCATAGCCCTTCAAGCGCAAGCGGCGCATATTCCGGCAACCAATCCCAGCGAAGCGAGAGCGCGCACCACAGGATCAGCCCGCCAAAAAGCGCCATCAGAAAAATGCGATGCGGTTGCAGGAAGGCACGCCAGCCGGTCATCTGTTGCCCTCTTTCAACGAGGGTTGCCCGCGCCGCGCCCATTTCTCGATCCGCGCGAAAATAGCACCGGAAAACAACGTGACGATCAGATAAAGCGCGCCGGCCGCAAGGAAAAACGTGAAATAGGCGCGGGTGCTGCCGGCCGCCTGTCGGGTTTCAAGGGTCAGCTCACTAAAGCCGACGATGGCCAAAAGGGCGGTGTCCTTGGTGGCAATCAGCCACAGATTGGCCAGCCCCGGCGTGGCAAAGCTCATCATCGCGGGGATCGTCACCCGCCGCAGCGTCATCAGCGGCGGCATGCCAAAGGCGCGCGCGGCCTCAAGCTGCCCCGGCGGAATGGCCTGAATGGCACCGCGCAAAACTTCGGTTGAATAGGCGCCCTGCACCACGCCAAGCACCCAGATCCCGGCCACGACGCCGCTGATCTCAACCCGGCCATAGCCCATGGCAACCGAGGCCTGATTGATCAGGTCGCTGCCCACGTAATACAGGATCAGGATCAGCACGAGTTCGGGCACGGCGCGGATCACGGTGGTATAGATCGCCAGCAGATCGCGCAGGATCGGACCGCCGTAAAGCTTGCCATAGGCGCCGAACAGCCCGATCACAAGACCAAAGCCAAAGGCGCCAAGCGCGATCTGAAGCGACTTGGCAAGCCCGCGCAACAGGTTGCCGCCCCAGCCCGGAGGCGAGAGCGACAAAAGTTGCACGGACTGGCTTAGCCCGAGAGTATCGAGCAGGCTTTCCAAACCGGCTTAGTAGATGCTGGCTTTGAAGTAGCGCGCGGTGATTTCGGCATGGGTGCCATCGGCCAGAATCGCGGCGATGCCCTTGTTGAGGGAGGCGCGCAGCGCGTCATCGCCCTTGCGCACGCCCGCGCCCACGCCCTGACCAAGGATCGCGGGATCATCGGCAACGGTGCCCTTGATCTCGCAACAGCCGCCCGCATCGCTTGAGACGAAATCGGCCATGGCGATGCTATCGGCCTGCGTGGCGTCAATCCGGCCCGCGACCAGATCCTGATTGGCCTCGTCCTGGGTCTGATAGATGCGGATTTCGGCGGCATCGCTGAAATAGTGCTGGGCATAGGCCTGATGGATGGTCGAGGCCTGAACCCCAAGGATCTTGCCCTTGAGGCCCTCTGGCGTGGCGTCGAGATCAAGCGCCTTGTCGCCCACGACGACGGTGGGTGTGTTATAGTAAGCATCGGAAAAGTCGATGGTTTTCATGCGCTCTTCGGTGATCGACATCGAGGCCATGATCGCGTCGATCTGCCCGCCGGTCAGCGAGGGGATGATGCCATCCCAGGCCACCGGCGTCAGCTCGCACTGCAGCTCTGCCGCCTTGCACACCGCGTCGATCACCTCGATCTCCCAGCCGACCCAGGTGCCCGAGGCATCGACCGAGGCAAAGGGCGGATAGGGTTCGGCGGCGATGCCGATCTTGACCTCTTCGGCGAATGCGGTGCCAACGCTCAGCGCTCCAAGGGCGGTGGCGGCAAGGATGGATTTAAATGTCATGGTCGTTCTCCCGTGTTGGTTATGGTTCTTGGTCGTGTCCCGCGCCCGTTTCTTTAGCCGACGGTTTGCAGGAATTGCTTGAGACGCGCCGATTTGGGCGCGCCGAAAAGCTGATCGGGGGGGCCTTGTTCCTCGATCTGGCCCTCAAAGAGATAGACCACGTGATTGGCCACCTCGCGGGCGAATTTCATCTCGTGGGTGACAAGCAGCATGGTGCGCCCCTCGGCGGCCAGATCGCGGATCACGGTCAGCACCTCGCCGACCAATTCCGGGTCAAGCGCGCTTGTCGGCTCGTCAAACAGCATCACGCTTGGGTCCACCGCAAGCGCGCGCGCAATCGCCGCGCGCTGTTGCTGACCCCCCGATAGAAAGGCGGGAAAGGTATCGGCCTTATCGGCCAGCCCGACCCGATCCAGAAGCACGCGCGCGCGCGCGATCGCCTCGGCGCGGGGGATCTTGAGCACATAGACCGGCACCTCGATCACGTTTTCCAGAAGGGTGCGGTGGGTCCAGAGATTGAAGGCCTGAAACACCATGCCAAGGCGGGTGCGAATGCGCTCGATCTGGCGGCGGTCGGCGGGGCTTCCGTCAGGGCGCATGGCGATATCCTCGCCTGCGACGGTGATGCGGCCCGATGTCGGGGTTTCCAGAAAGTTGATACAGCGCAGCATGGTCGATTTGCCCGAGCCGGAGCCGCCGATGATCGCCACCACATCGCCCTTGCGCGCGCTGAGCGACACACCCTTGAGCACCTCAAGCGCGCCAAAGGATTTATGCAGGTTCTCGACAACAATTGCCATGTCCGCCGGGGCGGGGGCGCTGGAATGTCGGGCTTGGGCGGTCACGGGTTCGCTGTCTCCGATTGGCGCATTTTCAGCTTGTAGTAAGGCCGATGAAGGTTAATTATGCAAGCGTATAATTATGCGCGCCGCAGGATGGGGATGACCGTGCAAGGGGACCGCCGCAAATTCAGGCGCGAGGGGGCCGATCAGCGCAAAGAGGCGCTGGTGCGTGCCACGCTGTCGCTGATCGCCGAAGAGGGGGTGCGCGGCGCCACCGTGCGCGCCATCGCCGAGCGCGCCGAAGTGACCCAAGGCCTGATCCGGCATTACTTTTCCAGCAAGGAAGAGCTGGTTCTGGCGGCCTATACCCAACATATGGATGCGCTCACCGAACAGACCTTTGCCAAGGCAGAAGGCGCCAGCGCAAAGATCCGGCTGGCGGCCTTGCTCGTGGCCTCGGTGACGCCGCCGGTGGTCGATGCGGCGTCGGTCGGGCTTTGGGCGGGGTTTCTCAACCACGTGCGTCAGGATGCGCGTATGCAAGAGGTTCACGCGCGCACCTATCACGGATTTCGCGACCGGCTTGAGGCGCTGATTGCCGAGGTTCTGGCGCAAGATGGAGGCGCCGCTGTGCCGCGCGATTGCCGCCGCCTTGCGATTGCCTGCAATGCGGTGATTGACGGGCTCTGGCTTGAGGGCGGCGCGCTTCCCGACGCGTTTGGGGCGGGAGAGCTTGCGGCGATTGTGGTGCAATC
>JAVVFB010000109.1:0-10759 GCA_032251095.1 Roseovarius sp.
GTCGAGCCAATGCTGCAATATCGCCTCGTCAAGCGCGATGCCCGGAGGGCAGCCATCGACTGAGGCACCAAGGGCGGGCCCATGGCTTTCACCCCAGGTGGTGAAACGAAACAGGTGACCGAATGTGTTCAGGCTCATGGGCGTTGCTCCTTATAGGTGCTCATCTAGCCCTGCGCGCGGCTCGCCTCAAGCTATTTTGGCGGGGTTTGGTCGCAAACGCGGTATCGCCGCGCGCCGCGCAATCACGACGCGCCTTGGGGTTTGGCGTATTTGGCGATGATCCCGGCGGCATGATCCGGCGAGAGGATCGGCGGTAAAAGAGTCAGAACCTTGCCCGCCCTGTTCAACAGGTAAAGATGGCTGCCATGGGCATAGATCGGGCCGTGGCTGGGGTCATCCATGATCTTGGTAAAGCTGATCTGGAACGCCTTATAGGCCAGGCCAAGCGCCTCGGCGGTGCCGGTCAGGCCGATAAAGTCATCGGAAATCTGCGCAAGGCCGGGCCCATGCTGGTCACCGTATCAAGCTTGGGGTCAATCGGGATAAAAACCGGGCTGACCGCGATATCGCGCGCCGCAAGCAGGTCGGTGACCTCGGCCATCATCGGCAAGGCAGGTGCGGCATGGGTTTCGCTGCCATGCGCCAGCACGCCGCTTGCACCACCACAGAGCAAGGCGTCGCATATCAAGGGCGCGATCCTCATTCGAACCACTCTTTGATGAACGGTTTTTCGACCTCTGCCCCAATCCCGGTATAGCCATGCGCGGCAATCGCGGCCTTGATGCGCGGATCGCGGCAGAACCACGGGCCTTTGCCCTTGGCCTTGGCCCATTCCTTGGTCCAGCGATTGGCGGCGGTCCATTCGGTGTCGCCAAGGGTGCGTATCTTCTGAACCAGATATATGTTTTTGGACCCAAGATCGGGGTCAGTGATCAGTAACCCGTCAACCTCGACATCCCTGCCGCAGAACGGTGCCAATTCCACCGCCAAGCCACTAAAGGCGGCCTGCGCGTTCTTGTTGGGAAAGACCAGCGCATCATCGGCCTTGCGCAACAGACCAAGCGACGCGCACCGCCGCCGCAGTCCGTTGCGCAATCGCCGGTAAGGTCGCACAGGATATCGACGACTTTCGCCTCAAACCGGGCCCGGGTTTCGCAATAAAGGTTCCTGGCCTTTGCCTCGGACCCTGCCGAGAAATCCTGTGCCATGGCTGGCGCGGCAAGCGTGACCAGTAGCAGTATCAAGCGTTTCATCTGGACACTCCTCACTTGGTCGGGTCGGGGATGGCAAAACCGGGGATCGGGCCGCAATCTTCGTGGTTTAGATTGGTGATCCCGAGACCAGTCACCACCGTCTCAACCACGAGATAGTTCAACCCGTCGCGATGATAGAGCATGCCATCGGCGGTGATCTCATGACTTGCAAGGCTAAGCTGTGTGTCGCCACTGGTCGAATTTGCATCGCCCTCGAGCTTGAGAACCATGTAACCCGTGCCATCCTCGGCCAAAAGGCAGACCGGGATACCCCCCCGCCGAACACCAAAGCGCACAGGTATGATGCGCTCTTCCGGTGACGGCCTCGGGGCCGCCCCTCACACCGGAAAATAACACCAGGTGTCGATGATCTCGCCTTTGAACTGAATGCGCTCGCCCTCTGCGGCCTGCGCGCCCAGTGCCCCGGATACCAACAGGCATAGCGACAGTGCAATTATCCGCATGGCCCCCCTTTGAAACAAAGCTCAGCTGGGGAAGTATTCCATGCGGATAGATATCTGACCAAACACTTTCTTGCGAACCGCGCGTTAGAGCGTGTCGCGTTCACTCAAATTTACGCAACGCGCTCCAACCTATTGATGTCGCATGTTCGGATCGCTCAAAACCGGTCCCACTTTTGAGCAACATGCTCTAGCTCACCTCGGCGCGCAGCGCCTGCATGCGTGTGACGAGCAATTTGCGCGATGTCTCGTCCTTGAGTTTACCGTTCTCGTCAAAGGCATTCATCGCCCCGGCGATCAAGACCGAGGTACCGGGCAAAAGCCGCGCCTGCAATTGCGTGAGGCACGAGAGCGTCATGAATTGCGCGGTCTCGCCTCCGGTGCGCCCCGCCGCAGCCGAAATAACGACCGTCGGCTTGTCTCTGAACGCCGCGCCCTCGACCCGGCTTATCCAATCCAGCGCATTTTTCAGAACCCCGGTGATACCCTTGTTGTATTCAGGGGCGGAAATCACCACCGCGTCGGCATCCTTGATTTGTTGGGCGAGGGTTTGCACCGCTTCGGGCACGCCGCTGGCCGCCTCAAGGTCTCCGTCATAGAGCGGCAGGGCAAGATCGCCCTCGGTCACATCCGCCGGGCCAAAGGCCTCGACCGCCTCGGCCAAAAGCATCCGGTTATACGATCCTTTGCGCAGTGATCCCGAAATCGTCACAAGTTTGAGGTTGGCCATTGGATATCCCTTTCCGCCTAATGAATTGCTTGAGGCGTAAACTGGGGCGATCGAGGGGACAAAGCAACTGCGATCCATCGCACAGAGACTGTGCATCGGGTGCGCGGGGGGAAGCCACCGCGCAGGGCAACAAAAACCCCGGCACGCGCGGGGCGTCCGGGGCAAAGTTGGCCATACATGGCAGGGAGGAAAATCTTACCAGTCGTTAGGGCCTTTTTCGGCAAAGGAATGCACAAGGAAATCAATGAAGGCGCGCACCTTGGGCTGGGTAAATCGGCCCGGCGGATAGACCGCGTAAATGCCTTGGGTCTCGGCCGGAAGGTCCGGCATCGCATCAAGGATCAAGCCATCGGCCATTGCCTTGGCGTAGAGAAAGCTGGGCAGATAGGCGATACCAAGCCCGGAAATCGCCGCATTCAAAAGCGATTGGCCGTCATTCACCGAAAGGCCCCCAGCGGTGCGCACCTGACGCTTTTCGCCCGAAGGTGCGGTCAGCTTCCAAACGGCGCCGCCTGCCTGGCTTGAATAATGCAAGAGCTTGTGTTCGTTCAGATCGTCAATCTTCTGCGGTTGGCCGTATTTTTCAAGATAGGCCGGGCTTGCGATCATCCGCTTTGTGGTCTCGGTCAATTTGCGCGCCCGAAGCGTGCTGTCTTCCAGCTCACCAATCCGGATCGCCATGTCAAAGCCTTCTGAGATAAGCTCTACAAAGCGGTTGTTCAGGACCATATTGACGGTGATATCGGGGAATTCATCAAGGAAGCTGCCCAAAACCGGGCTTAGGTGATTGACCCCGAAATCTGTTGCCACGGAAATCCGCAACAGGCCCGACGGGTCGGATTGCATCGAGCTGACCAAGGCGTCGGCCTCGCCTGCATCGTTGAGAACCCTTAGCGCCCGGTCATAATAGGCAAGGCCAATCTCGGTCGGGCTGACGCGGCGGGTTGTGCGGTTCAAAAGCCGCGCCCCAAGCCGGGCCTCAAGCGAGGACACATGCTTGGACACAGCCGATTTCGAGATACCCATCTTGCGGGCCGCATCTGTAAACCCGCCCTGATCCACTACTGTGGCAAAGGCCTCCATTTCCGTAAGGCGATCCATACTAGTACCTCTAAATTGCGTCTCAGGCTCTTTTCTGACCGCGAAATCGGGCGCAACTGGGGCGCAGGCCGGACAATATCTGGGTTTTGTGTGGATCGTTTATTGGCTGGAAACGCGGAAACAATGCGCCAAAGAATAGATTACGCGCTCTGGCTGCTTACTTATGGTATAGTTGAACAGGAGGATTAACCATGAAACACGTTCTAGCCCTGACCGCCGCCGCCCTTATGATGGTGGCCGCGCCCGCGCTTGCCGGCGATACCCCGGCGCCCGAAGGTGCCGCAGTCTACTTCATCAATCTCGCCGATGGCGACACCGTAAGCGCCCCGGTCAAGGTCAACTTTGGCCTCATCGGCATGGGCGTCGCCCCGGCGGGCACCGACAAGGAAAAGACCGGCCATCATCACCTGTTGATCGACCGCCCTGCGCTTGGTGAAGGCCCCGATGGCGCCGAAGAACTGGCCTATGGCCTCCCGGCGGATGATCACCACAAGCATTTCGGCGGCGGACAGACCGAGGTCACGCTTGATCTGGAGCCGGGGCAGCATACGCTGCAACTGGTCATGGGCGACATGAATCACGTGCCGCATGACCCGCCCGTGGTCTCGGATGTGATCACCATCACGGTGAAGTAACGCACCTGGCGCGGCCCGCATGCAAAAGCGGGCCAAGCCGCCCTAAAGCATGGGGATCGCGCATGGTCGCGGGGCGCAAAACCGGTTCCCCCTTTTGCACAACATGCTTTAAAGCGCGGCGGCCAGCCGCGTACCCTGATCAATCGCGCGCTTGGCGTCAAGTTCGGCGGCAACATCGGCGCCGCCGATGACATGCACGGGCACGCCCGCCGCCCCCAACGCATCGGCAAGGCTGCGCTCGCTTAGCTGGCCGGCGCAGAGAACAATCGTATCCGCCTCGATCAGGGTCGGCTTTTCGCGCGCCTCGCCAAAGCTTATGTGCAGGCCATTGTCGTCTATCCGCTCGTAATTCACCCCGCCCAGCATCTTGACGTTCTTCATGCGCAATGCCGCGCGGTGAATCCAGCCGGTGGTCTTGCCAAGCCGCTTGCCGGGGGCCTCTGCCTTGCGCTGAAGCAGCGTGACCTCGCGCGCCGGGGGCGTGGGTTGCGGGCCTTGCGCGGCCAAGCCGCCACGGGTCTCGGCCGGGTCACCAACCCCCCATTCACTTCGCCAGAGGGCGATATCCTCGGTCGGGCTATGGCCGTCATGCACCAGAAACTCGGCCACATCAAAGCCGATGCCGCCCGCCCCGATCACCGCCACCCGGCGCCCGACCGGCGCCTTGTTGCGCAGCACGTCGATATAAGACAGAACGTTCGGCGCATCCTCGCCGGGAATGCCGGGATCGCGCGGGATAACGCCGGTGGCGATGATCACCTCGTCAAACCCGTCAAGATCATGTGCACTTACCGCCTGCCCCAGGCGCAGGGTCGCGCCCGCCTCGGCGACCATGGTTTCAAACCATGCGACCAGACCGTGAAACTCTTCCTTGCCCGGAATGACCCGCGCCATGTTGAGTTGACCACCGATCCGGTCGGCGCGATCAAACAGCGTTACCTTATGGCCGCGCCCCGCCGCCGTGATCGCTGCCGACAGGCCCGCCGGGCCGGCACCGACGACCGCGATGGCTTTCGCCCTTTCCGCCGGTTCGATCAAAAGCTCGGTTTCAAAACAGGCCCGCGGATTGACCAGACAGGAGCTTATCTTGCCGCTGAAGGTGTGATCAAGACAGGCCTGATTGCACGCAATACAGGGCGCTATGGTCTTGGCCCGCCCCGCCGCCGCCTTGGCGACGAAATCGGCATCGGCCAGAAACGGACGCGCCATGCTGACCATATCGGCGGCGCCTTGGGCGAGGATATCCTCGCCCACCTCGGGCGTGTTGATCCGGTTCGAGGTGATCACCGGGATGCCCACCTTGCCCATAAGCTTTTGCGTGACCCAGGCAAAACCGGCGCGCGGCACGCTTGTGGCAATCGTCGGAATGCGCGCCTCGTGCCAGCCGATGCCGGTGTTGATGATCGTCGCCCCGGCGCGCTCGATCTCTTGGGCCAATTGCACCACCTCGTCATGGGTGCTTCCGTCAGGGACAAGATCAATCATGCTGAGCCGATAAATGATGATGAAATCATCGCCCACCGCCGCGCGCGCGCGCCGCACCACCTCGATCGGAAGACGCATGCGGTTTTCATACGACCCGCCCCAACGATCGGTGCGCTTGTTGGTATGGGTGACAAGGAACTGGTTCAGGAAATAGCCCTCGGACCCCATGATCTCGACCCCGTCATACCCGGCATCACGGGCGCGGGTGGTGGCGGTGACGATATCGGCGATCTGTTTTTCGATGCCCGCCTCATCCAATTCCTTCGGCGCAAAGGGCGAAATTGGCGATTTGATCGGCGAGGCGCTGACGCATTCGGGGCCATAGGCATAACGCCCGGCATGCAGGATCTGCATTGCGATCCGCCCCTCCGCCTCGTGCACCCGGTCGGTAACGATCCGGTGATTGGCGATATCGGCCTCACCAAAGAGACCCGCCGCGCCGGGAAACACCCCACCTTCGCGGTTGGGGGCCATGCCGCCCGTCACCATAAGGCCGACACCGCCGCGCGCGCGGGCGGCGTAAAATTCGGCAACCCGGTTCCAATCCTTGGTTTCCTCAAGGCCGGTATGCATCGAGCCCATCAAGACCCGATTCCTGAGCGTCACATGGCCAAGATCAAGCGGGGCAAGAAGATGTGGATAATCGGTCATGGCGGGCCTCCCTCAAAGCGCGATCCGAAACGTGAGAGCCAGAGCGTGCGACACGTCGAAGTCCGGCGCAGGATGCCGCCTTGGCCCGCGCTTGTCACCCCGGACGCTGCGTTATTCTTCGCCCTCGACGCGGCCGCGCATCGCCTTGACCTCGCCGCGCACCTTCTTGGCCTTGAGGCGGCGCTTTTTCGACCCCAGCGTCGGGCGTGTCGCGACCCGGCGCTTGGGCTTGTGGGTGGCTTCAAGGATCAGGGCGGCAAGCCGGTCGCGGGCGATTTCGCGGTTGCGGGCCTGGCTTCGGGTTTCGTCGCATTGGATGATCAGAGCGCCCTCTTTCGACCAGCGCCGCCCGGCAAGTCGGCGCAGCCGTGCCTTGACCGGATCAGGCAGGCTTGGCGAGCGCTCGGCCTCAAAGCGAAGCTCGACCGCGCTGCTGACCTTGTTCACGTTCTGCCCGCCGGGGCCAGAGGCGCGCATGAACTGCTCCGTCAGCTCCCAGTCGGCAATCGTGATCTGATCGTTGATTTTCAGCATGCCACTTTCCGCTTTCAGAATGTGTTGATTTCGCATGTTCAAGAAGCTTTAACGCAATTTAAACCGCGCGCGCCCCAAAGCCAATCGAAAGGGCCGCCCCGATCCCGGAACGGCCCTCTAGAAGTTAGCGGAGGTGGGCCGGTTAGGCGCACCAATTCGGATGGCTGTTACGCCTCGGGGCTGCCCTAGACGATGCTCTCCTGAACTGTTCCGACACCTCGCTCCAATACCTCTGTAGACACTGGACCACCTCCTTTCGCTTGTTGAACTCATCCTTAGCCTGCCACAAATTTTAGGTTTGTCAAAACAAAATGATGTGGTCGGCAAAGGTTTATCCGCAGGATGCTGCGTTATTGCGCCTGCAACACGGCCACACATTGGCGCGGCAAATCCTGCATCGTCAATTCACGGCGCGGCTTGGGCTTGGGCGCGTTCGGGTCGGGCGGCGGCGGGTTCAGGATGTTGCGGACCCAGGTTTGCGCCTCGGCGCAGCCATCACCGGGCGGCGGTGCCGCCTGCGGCTGACAGCCCGCAACATTGCCTGGACAATTCAGCCGCACATGGAAATGATAATGATGCCCGTACCACGGACGCACCTTGCGAAGCCACGCCCGGTCGCCCTTTTCGTCGTTGCACATCTGCACCTTGGCACCCGGGAAGATGAATATTCGCGACGTACGCGGGTCTTGCGCGGCGGCCTTGACGATTTCATGATGCGCGCGCGTCCAGCTGCTGTTGGTATAGGCGCCATTGGCGCGGCGCATCGAGATCGACGAGATATTTTCGCGCTCTGTGCGACTAAGCGAGAGGGTATCGGCGGGCTTGAGCCAGATATCGGCATCAAGACCCATCTGATGGCTGGCATGCCCCGAGGTCATCGGCCCGCCGCGCGGCTGGCTTATGTCACCCACGTAAAGCCCGCTCCAACCGGGTTGCGCGGCGGCCTTGCGCGACAGCGTCTTGATGAAATCTATGGTTTCCGGGTGGCCCCAGTTGCGGTTCCGGCTCAGGCGCATCGCCTGCCATGTGGGGCCGGTTTCCGGCAGGGTCGTCGCCCCCGCGATACAGCCCTTGGCATAGCTGCCATGCGGCGCGGGTGCCTGTGCCGAGCCATGGCCATGCGCGCCGAAAAGCTGTTTCGCCTGCACCCCGCGCATCGACGCGGGAATGCTCTGGCTTGACAATGTGCCGGTCTGCTTAGGCTCTGGCGCGGATTGCACGCAGCCCGCCAAAGCCAGGACAAGAACGCTTAGTCTGAGATAGCCGCCCATGTTTCACTGTCCCCTTCCGATTTGACCCAGCGTAGCAGGACAAGGCCGATCAGGAAAAGGAAAATAACCGGCGAAACCCCGATGCGCGCACTGCCGCTAAGCGTTGTCACAAGCCCGATCAAGGCCGGCGCCATGAACGCCGTGGCGCGCCCCGATAGCCCGTAAAGGCCGAAATTCTCGGTCGGTGCCGCCGGATCGGTATGGCGCACCATCATCGTGCGGCTGGCCGCCTGAAGCATGCCACCAAAGCCGCCGATCAACACACCGCAGCCAAAGAAAATCATGTCCGGCGCCTTTGATCCCACCCCAAGCGGGATGCCGAAAATCTGGGTCCGGTCCATGCCTACAATCGTCACGCAAACCGCGATCAACGCCCAGATCGCGAGGATGATCACCGGCTTGGGGCCAAAGGCCTTGTCCGCCTTGCCGCCGATCCAGCTGAACAAAGCCGCCGAAATCGCGCCGATGATGCCAAAGATGCCCACCGACACGATCGACCAGTTCAGCACAAGGATCGCATAGGTGCCGCCAAACCCGTAAAGCCCGTTCAAGGCGTCGCGGTAAAACATCGACGAGCCAAGATAGGTGCTCAGGCTGATCCTGTAGCGCAGGCCTTTGATCGTCTTGGTCAGCATGCCAAGCGCCGCGCCCACACCGCGCCCCTGACGCGGCGGGCCGACATCACGCACCCACAGGAAATAGGGCACCATGAAAACCGCGAACCAAAGCGCGGTGAACGGCCCGACAAACCGCGTGCCTTCACGTGCCAACGGATCAAGCCCAAAGGCCGGGTCAAGCCCGATCAGGGTCTTGCCGCTTGGTTGTTCGACAAACAGCAGCAGCATGATCATCAGCGACAGAACCCCGCCGAGATAGCCAAAGGCAAAGCCCGAGCCGGACAAATCGCCCACCTCTTCGGCCGTGCCAAGCGACGGCAGTTGCGAATTGATGAAAATAAGCGCGTATTCCGCCCCGACAAAGCCAAAGCCAAAGGCCAAAAGCCCCCACCACAGGTTCGATCCATCCGGGTTGGTCCACCAGAGCGCGGTCGCGCCAAGAACATACATCGCCGAAAACGCCAGGATCCAAGGAAGCCGCTTGCCGGTGGTATCGGCAAAGGCCCCCATGATCGGCGCGCCAAGCCCGATCAGCAACCCGGTCACCGTCAGGCAATAGGACCACATCGTTTGCGCGCGCGCATCCGCGAGGCCTTCGCTCAGGCCCGAGGCTATGAAATGATCCGACGCGATCGAGGCAAAAAACGGCCCGAAGATAAAGGTGACCAGCAGGGTGTGATAAGGCTGGCTTGCCCAATCAAAGAAAAACCAGCCCCAGATGCGTTTGCGCGGTGAAATCTCTGCCATGCCTGTCCCCTTGCCTTTGGCGGGATAAGACAGGCGATGGCGCGCGCGCGCAAGTTATTCCTGCGCGTCCTGCATCGGCGGCCAGGGCCGCAGCGTGTCGGCCGTGATCCAGGCGGCAACCCAATCGGGGGCGGTCGGCGCGGCTTGCTGATGGTCCATTGTCGCCATCACATCACCCGGCGCCACGATCCCCTCGCGCCCGGTCACGGCGGCGCGATAGATGATGTGATTGGCGCAATCGCCATTCGCCTTCCACATGGATTGCTCGATATAAAGGAACCGCTCATCCCAGAACACCGCCCGCGAGCGCATCTCGATCCGCTCAAACATGCGGATACGGCGGCGATAGCGCACGCTTGCCCCGGCAATCGCAAGGCCCCAGCGGTTGTGCCGCAGCGCGCCGATAAGACCAACGCGCCCGGCCAGCGGAATGCGCCCCAGATCATAGATCGTCAGGGTGCGCCCATTGTTCAATTCGCGCCACAGGTCAATATCCCAGGGCATGCAGAAATGATGCGACACATGGGTGCCGGTCAGGGGCAGGCGCGGCAAGTTGCGGGTGATGAAAAGCTGCCAGAACAGGCGCAGGAAGGGGTACATGGGCACTCTCTTTCGTTTGCGGCCTTGTCGGGTCTGCGCGCGCGCCCGTCAACCACAACGGCGCGTCAGCCTTGCGCTTTGGCCGCATGACGCTTAGGTCATAAGCGTTTCGTGCAAAGGACCCTCTCTATGCAATCGCTTTTCCAGATCCTGATGCTTATCCTCGATATCGTCTGGTTCTTCATCATCGCCCATGTGATCATGAGCTGGCTGATCAATTTTCAGGTGCTCAACCTGCGCCAGCAATTCGTGGCCCAGGTCTGGTACGGGCTCAACCGGTTGCTTGAGCCGATCTATGGCCAGGTGCGCCGGTTCCTGCCGGCCATGTCGGGGATTGATCTTGCGCCTCTGGTGGTGCTGGTCGCGGTCTATGCGCTCCGCATTATCCTGCTCAACAACGCGGCGGCGTTCTACTGATCAAGGGTTGTCCCCCGAATCGTAGTGTGAAAAGATTCCGGTAAGAGCAGAAAACAAATCTTACAGGATACCCCATGCCCGGCGCTGCCACGCTTTTGCGCGATATTTTCGGCTTTGACGCGTTCCGCCCCGGGCAGGAAGAGATCGTAGATGCCGTGGCCGATGGTCAAAACGTTCTGGCCATAATGCCGACGGGCGGCGGTAAATCGCTTTGCTTTCAATTGCCTGCGCTGATGCGCGACGGGGTGACGGTGGTG
>JAVVFB010000010.1:0-28753 GCA_032251095.1 Roseovarius sp.
CGCCTCGAAGATCAGGGCGCGCGCGGCGGTCATGGTCTGCGCGTCGATTTTCGGCGCAGGCGTGCTCTGCGGGGCGTTCTCGGTGCCTTGATAGATGTTCTCGATGGCGACAAAACGGTTGCAGGCATTCTTGAGCGCATCCGGCGCCTTGGCCTCGCCAATGCCGATCACGGTCAGGCCCTGCTCGCGGATGCGGCTGGCGAGGCGGGTGAAGTCGCTGTCCGACGAGACCAGGACAAAGCCGTTGAAATGCCCGGCATGCAGGATGTCCATCGCGTCAATCACCAGACCGATATCGCTGGCGTTCTTGCCCTTGGTATTGGCGGTTTGTTGGTGCTGGACGAGGCCGAGTTCCTGAGCGGTTTTGGTCCAGCCGGACAGCTGCTGGCTGGACCAGTCGCCATAGACCCGGCGCAAGCCCGGCTCGCCATAGCTTGTCACCTCTTTCAGGATCGCGCGAGCGTATTTGGCGGGCACGTTATCCGCGTCGATCAATACCGCCAGAAGCGGGGTTTTGGAGTCGGGCATGGTCAGCCTCCTTTGCTAGGCTCCGTCATGCCCGATCCGCTGCGGATGCGAAACCCGTTGGCGGGGTCAATTTTCTTCTGCGAAGAAAATCACCCAAGAAAATTCGCCGAATTTTCTTGGGTCTTACGTCGAGGGAGCGAGCTTGTCTTGCGTTTTGGTGTCAAAATCTGACGCGTCATGGCGTTCGTGCAACTGCATATGCGGCTCGCCAAAGCTGCGGTTGACCATGCGGCCGCGCTGCACGGCCTCGCGTGCGTCGATTTTCTCGGCCCAGGCCATGACGTGTTTATAGCTCTTCACGTCAAGAAATGTCGCAGCGCTATAGAGGCGACCCAAGACAAGTTGCCCGTACCAGGGCCAGATCGCCATATCGGCAATCGAATAGTCATCGCCCGCGATATAGGGATGTTCGGCCAGTTGCCGATCCAGCACGTCAAGCTGGCGCTTGGTTTCCATCGCGAAGCGGTCGATCGGGTATTGCCATTTTTCCGGCGCATAGGCGTAGAAATGTCCAAAGCCGCCACCAAGATAGGGCGCGCTGCCCATTTGCCAGAACAGCCAGTTCAACACTTCGGTGCGCGCCGGGCCGCTTTTGGGCAGGAAAGCCCCGAATTTCTCGGCCAGATGCATCAGGATCGAGCCGCTTTCGAACACCCGAACAGGCATATCGCCAGAGCGGTCCATCAGGGCAGGGATTTTCGAGTTTGGGTTGATCTCGACAAAGCCACTGCCGAATTGATCACCCTCGCCAATATCGATGCGCCAGGCGTCATATTCGGCATCATGTCCTGCAGCGAGCAGCTCCTCGAACATGACCGTGACCTTGACCCCGTTGGGCGTGGCCAGCGAGTAAAGCTGAAACGGGTGTTTGCCGACCGGCAGCTCTTTATCATGTGTGGCCCCGGCAATGGGGCGGTTGATCGAGGCGAATTTGCCACCTGATTCTGTCTCCCATGTCCAGACGTCGGGCGGTGTGTATGTGTTGCTCATATTTTAGGTCCTTCCTCGGGTTTGGCAGGAATTTAGGCGGTTGCCGGGGGCATGCAATGCGTAACGCCGCACAGGGGGCTGTGCGGCGTTGTGTTTTCCAGAGGGCCGAGGCGTGGTTCAGTATACCACTACGCTGCGGATGGATTCGCCTGCGTGCATCATTTCAAAGCCCTTGTTGATATCGTCGAGGGCAAGGGTGTGGGTGATCATCGGGTCGATCTCGATCTTGCCGTCCATGTACCAATCGACGATCTTGGGCACATCGGTGCGCCCGCGTGCGCCGCCGAATGCGGTCCCGCGCCAGCTTCGGCCGGTCACAAGCTGGAACGGGCGGGTCGAGATTTCGGCCCCCGCGGGCGCCACCCCGATCACGATGCTTTCGCCCCAGCCCTTATGCGCCGCCTCAAGCGCCGTGCGCATCACGTTGACATTGCCGGTGGCATCAAAGGTGTAATCCGCGCCGCCGCCCGTAAGCTCGACCAGATGCGCCACAAGATCGCCCTTCACGTCACTGGGATTGACGAAATCGGTCATGCCAAAGCGCGTCGCCATCTCGATCCGCGCCGGGTTGAGATCGACGCCGACGATCTGATCCGCGCCCGACAGGCGCAGCCCCTGGATCACGTTCAGGCCGATGCCGCCAAGCCCGAAGACGATGCTACGGTTGCCAAGCTCGGCCTTGGCGGTGTTGATCACCGCGCCGATGCCGGTGGTCACGCCGCAACCGATATAGCAAATCTTGTCAAACGGCGCGTCCTTGCGGACCTTGGCAAGCGCGATCTCGGGCAGGACGGTGTGATTGGAAAACGTCGAACAGCCCATGTAATGCAGGATCGGCGTGCCGTTGAGCATCGAAAACCGGCTGGTGCCGTCGGGCATCACGCCCGCGCCCTGGGTGCTGCGGATCTTCTGGCAGAGGTTGGTTTTCGGGTTCAGGCAATACTCGCATTCGCGGCATTCGGGCGTGTAAAGCGGAATGACATGATCGCCGGGTTTGAGGCTGGTGACGCCAGGGCCGACCTCAAGCACAACGCCCGCGCCCTCATGCCCCAGAATGGCCGGAAACGCCCCCTCGGGATCGGCCCCCGACAGGGTGAAATCATCGGTATGGCAAAGCCCGGTCGCCTTGATCTCAACCAGAACCTCGCCCGCCTTCGGGCCCTCAAGGTTCACCTCCATGATCTCCATCGGTTGACCGGCAGATACGGCAACAGCGGCTCTTGTGCGCATCAAGTTCATCCTCCCTCGTATCTTTACGATACAATCTTTTGGCGATTCGCCCCAAAGTTAAGGTTTGCAAATCAACCTGTTTCTTACTGTGACAATATGTGCCAAGATTGCTCTATCGCTCAGTAGGACCTTAGTCGTAGAGGTTGAAATGAAGTTCTTACCGCATCTGTTATCTGTTGTTTTCATTGGGGTTTCACCGCTTTACGCGGCGGGATCGCATGATCCTGACTGGCCCTGCGTTCAGCGGAGGGTTGAGACGCTCTCGGCCGCCGTGATGTGGCCCTATCAAGGTGAAAATCAAGAGCCCCAAGTGGAAGCGGCACCGATCACTGCCGAGCTCGCTCAACTTCTGGCATTACGGCGAATCGGTCTTGATGAGGCTGAAAAGGCGATTGACGAGGCTGCCAATGGCACGCCCGCGCTGGAGCGCGCCGATTATAACGCGATTTTTGCGAATGTGTTCGAGCGCCTCAATCAGCGCCGTGGCCTGTTGATGACCGGAATCACCCGCTATGCCCGCAATCAGGCGCGGATGGCCGATGAAATTGACGCCATACGCAATGAGATTGCCAGGCTGACCGCCGCCGAGACGCCCGATTTTGACCGAATCGATCAGATCGAAGCGGATCTTGATTGGCGTGAACGGGTGTTTCGCGACCGCGCGCTGTCGCTGACCTATGCCTGTGAAACGCCGGTGCTTCTGGAAAAGCGGCTTTATGCCATTGCCCAGATGTTGGCGGCGCGACTCGGTGAGTAACGCCGCTATTCCCACTCCAACTCGGTAAAGGCCGCCGTCACGTTGCGCGCGTGAAACAGCTCGAACAGATGCCAGTTATTGACCTCGCCCTGCCCGACCGTTTCCACCGCTTCCGAGAGACGCAGACCATCGGCCACGGCGGTGCGGGTCTCGTCGCGCAGGGTTTCAAGATACCGCGTCAACGCCGCGGCGCCCTCGGGCCAATCCATCACCGGCCCGCCATGGCCGGGCACCACGCGGGCGGGGGGCGGCGTGCCCATGGCATCAAGCACCCTGAGCCAGCCAAGCAGCGAGCCGTCAAGCGCCGGGCTATGCTCGTCAAACAGCAAATCCCCGGTAAAGAGCGTGGCCGTCGCGGTATCAAACACCGTCAGATCGCTTTCGCTATGCGCGGTTTCCCACGGCACCAAGGTAAGTGCGCGCGCGCCAAGGTCGATCACGGCGCTGTCGCTGACCGGGGTGATCGCAAGCGGCGTGCGGCTTGCGCTAAAACCGGGGCCGATCAGGCGGGCAAAGTTGGTCTCATAGGTTTCGGCCCGCGCATTCAGCGCCTGCGGTAACTTGCGATGACCGATGATCTCGGCGCCCGCCTCGGCCAGAACGGTGGCGCCGAAAACATGATCGGGGTGCATATGCGTGAGAATGATGTGCGAAATCGGCTTGGGCGTGATCTCGCGCACCGCAAGGTAAACCTCTTCGCCAATCGCGCGGCTGCCGCCGGAATCTATCACCGCCACGCTGTCGCGGCCGATGACAAAGCCGATATTGGCCACATCGCCAAGGTTCTCGGGCGCCACATCGGCGACCTCGCCGCGATGCACGTAAACCCCCGGCGCGATTTCCGAAAAATTCAGAGCACTTGGGCGGCGCGGCACGCATTCGGGCGGCCCGGCAACAAGACCTGCGCCCCACTCCGGGGCAATTTCGGCGGCGCGGACAAATGCGATGTCGCAATCGGGCGCATCGACGGGAACAAGCCGCGGCAGGCAAACATCGGGTTGCCCCACCAGACAAAGGCTGACCAGAATTTCGAACATCACCTGCCCTCGCGCGCCTGCTACTAATGGTTGATACGATTATCAGGGGTTATATGCTATGGTCCTAAAGTGCCGTTGTGTCTTTCGGAGGACCAAGATGAAACGTTTCACCATCCCGACCGCGATCTTGTCCGTCGCGCTCAGTACCGCCGCTTGGGCAGAGGAGCCGCGAAACCCTCTGGTGAATGGTGAAACCTGGGATTATCTGCGCGCCGATATCCTTAATGAAAACAAGTCGGTCACACCCGGCGCGATCTTTAGCGTCGAGGCACCTTATCGCGCCCATGATGCGGCTACCGTGCCAGTCATTGTCACCCAGACCGACCAGAGTGTCGGCCCGATCCAGACGCTTAAACTGGTGGTCGAGGAAAACCCCGCGCCGCTTACCGCCGAGATCCAATTCGGCCCGGCGATGGCGCCGCTCAGCTTTGAAACGCGGGTGCGGGTGAATGCCTATTCCAACCTGCGCGTGGTCGCCGAAACCGAAACCGCCACCTTTATCGACGGTCGTTTCGTCAAGGCCGCCGGTGGCTGCGCCGCGCCTGCCACCCGTGACCCCGAGGTGGCGATGGCGAATATCGGCAAGATGCGCCTGCGCCATTTTGACACCGGCCCGGTTCAGGTTGGCACGCGCCGCGATGCTCAACTTATGATCCGCCATCCGAATTATTCGGGATTGCAGCGCGATCAGATCACCCAGCTTTTCGTGCCTGCGATGTTCATCCATGACCTTCAGGTCTGGCAGGGCGATGAGATGCTCTTTACCCTGACGGGGGGCATTTCAATTTCCGAGGATCCGGTGTTTCGCTTTGCCTATACCGATAACGGATCGCCTAACATTCGGGTGCGGGCCGAGGATACCGATGGCAATGTCTATGAACAAACCTTGCACAAGGGCGGCGAGTCCTGATCAGTTGAAACAGACGATTTCGGCCTCGGCCTGTGCGCGGCGCAGGTCGGCCACCATGGTGTTGCTGCTTGCCGCACTGCGAAACAGCGAGATGCGCTCGCCGCTGCCCTGGCGCAGCGACAGCACGGTTTCCGCCTGAACGTATTTCTCATAGGGCAGGATCGAGGCAATCACATCAATCGAACACGAACAGCGCCGCAGCATATCCTGCGTGTTGCCGTTGCTTGCCATACAGCCAAAGACGTAATCCGCCCGCGCCTCGGTCGGGTAGTCGTTCAACCGCTCGGCAAGGTCTTGTGCCGCCGCGCCGATGGGCAGGGTGATCAGTGCCAGTATCGCAAGTGACCGCATGGTTAGTGTGCCCTCTCTGACAGATGCAGGGTGGATTGAAAGAAGCGCCCGCCGGCCTCGCGCTCGGGTGTGGCGGCCTCGATCGCGCGATACCAGCCGGGCACCGCATCGGACATCACAAAGTCGATCCGCAACTCGGCAAAAGGGCCAAGCCGCGCGCGGTTCTGATCGGCGACAAAGGGCGCAAGCGTGACCCGTTTCGCGGGCTGTTCGGCCCCGGCATAGGTGATGTGATCGGATGCGATGGCCTCGGGCGCGAGCAGTGATTCCTTGATTCGATTGCGAATGTAAAACTTGCTCCCGCCGGTCGCAGCCGCCAGATCGCGCACCAATCGTTCGAGAAAGAACATCGCCATAGGATTGCCGACACTGGCGTCAAACACCGCCAGCGATTGGCGTGTGCCCTTGGTATCGCGGCTCAGGCGGGCCTTGTCGCCGTCTTCAATCACAAGGTCGAGCATTTGCGGCTCTTGTGGGGCTGCGGCCTCGTTTGTGGTCTCGGCCTCATAGCGCAGATGATCGCCGGGCGCGAAGGCGTTCAGGGTGTTTGTGCGAAAGATGAGGTCGTAACCTTCGGTCTGGCTTGCGGCGTGAACGCCCCCCGAAAATCCAATTGCCATTGCACAGATCGTGGCCAGTACCAGCCCCAGTCGTTTCATGCGTCTCGCCTTTTTATGCTTCATTTTCATCCTGTTCCGGCCCTCAGGCCCGTGATCTTGCGCCGCCGAGCGGCTGGCAGGACCAGCGCGAAATCCGCCAGCGTGGGTGATCATTGGCCCAAAGGCTTAGCTGTGGAATTGCCTCTGACATACAGCCGCGCGTGGCCCGGTCGGTATATTGAAACGCCCGCTCTTCACAGATGTCGGGTTGCGCCCGAAGGCAGACGATAAATAAAAGCTCGATCATGCCAGTCCCTCGCAAGCCATCCGTGATGCGGGCGATCACCCCGCTCCTGTCACAGCTTCGCCCATGACATGCACGCGACACAAGCCCCGCGCCCGCGCCCTGCACTAAAGTCGTAGGACCGATCCCGTCAGAAACGTTGACAAGTCGAGGTTGCAAATATCTAATTCAAGGGTCTAGCCACGAACCCAAGGGAGGATTGATCATGGCATGGAGTAAACCTGTTCTGCGTGAATTGAACTGCGGCATGGAAATCAACATGTACGGCCCGGCCGAAGAACGCGATGGCGGCGGCGTCCTATTCTAAATAATTCAATCTCGGGCGCAGCGAGGTAGCAGGTGTTCAAAGCTTTGATACTTGGTGCTGCGGCCGGGGGCGGGCTTCCGCAATGGAATTGCGGATGCAACAATTGCAATCTGGCCCGCGCGGGTAAAATCCCGTCTTCCACACAATCCTCGCTCGCTATCAGCAGTGATGGCGAGCGTTGGGTCGTTTTGAACGCCTCGCCGGATATCCGCAGCCAGATCGCCGCCAATCCGGCATTGCATCCCACGGGTCTGCGCGAATCCCCGATTGCTGCCGTGCTTTTGACCAATGGTGATATCGACCACGTTGCGGGGCTCTTGTCGCTGCGCGAGCAACAGCCCTTTGCCCTGCATGCCACCGGCGAAATACACGAGGTCCTGGCCGCCAACCCGCTATTGAATGCGGTTGATCCGGCCCGCGTGCCGCGCGTCACAATCGCGTTGGATAAGGAATTCACGCTTGTGCCCGGCCTGACCGCCACGCTGTTTTCGGTCCCTGGAAAGGTGCCGCTTTACATGGAGGGCGCCGAGGTCAAGACCGACCTTGAGGGCGAACAAACCACCGGCGTGCATATCCATGCCGAGGGGCGCGACATCTATTACATCCCCGGCTGCGCCGCCGTGACCGAACGTTTGGCGGACCGTCTGAGGGGTGCCGATATGGTGTTTTTCGACGGCACGCTCTGGCGCGATGACGAGATGATCGAGATGGGCCTTAGCCAAAAGACCGGCAAGCGCATGGGCCATATCTCGATGAGCGGGCCAGAGGGCTCTATTGCCGCGCTGCGCGACCTTGGGATCGGGCGTAAGGTGTTTGTGCATATGAACAATTCCAACCCGGTGTTGCGCCCCGGTGCCGGAGAACGGGCCGAGGCCGAGGCCGCCGGCTGGATCATCGGACAAGACGGAATGGAGCTGACGTTATGACCGCCACACAACCCGCCACCGCTGCTGAATTCGAGGCCCGCCTGCGCCAGATCGGCGCCGAGCGTTATCACGACCGGCACCCGTTTCATCACCTTTTGCATTCCGGTGGCTGTACCCCTGATCAGGTGCGCGCCTGGGTGATCAACCGCTATTATTACCAAGCGCGCATCCCGATGAAGGATGCCGCCTTTCTAAGCCGCGTCGATGACCCCGATCTGCGCCGCATCTGGCGCTCGCGGATCGAGGATCATGATGGCACCGCAGAAAATGAGGGCGGAATTCGCCGCTGGCTTCGCCTTGCGCAGGCCGTCGGGCTTGACCCCGACTATGTGGCAAGCACCGATGGCGTACTGCCGGCCACTAAATTCGCGGTCGATGCCTATGTGCATTTCGTGCGCGACAAACCTCTGCTTGAGGCGGTCGCGGCCTCGCTTACGGAACTTTTCGCGCCCAAAATCCACGCCGAGCGTATCGAGGGCCTTTTGGCCAATTACGCCTTTGCCGATGACAGCAGCCTTGCCTATTTCCGCAATCGTCTGAAAGAGGCGCCCAAGGATGTGGCATTTGGCCTTAAGTGGGTGCTCGATCACGCCGACACGGCCGAGAAACAGGATGCCGCCGCCGCCGCCCTGGTGTTCAAGACCGATGTGCTCTGGTCACAGCTTGACGCGCTTTATTCGGCCTATGTCGATCCCGCGCGCATCCCCCCCGGTGCCTGGCAACCGGGCGAGGGATTGCTGGCGAAAGGCGCGGCATGACCCCCGAGGGCACACCGTTTCTGCCGCGTGGCGTGCGGCTTCATTTTGACACTGTGCGCGACAACTGGGTGCTATTGGCCCCCGAACGCGCGATCCGGCTTGACCCGATCGGCCACGCCATCCTGAGCCGGGTTGACGGAAAAACCACCCTTGCCGCCATCGCCGCCGACCTCTCGGCAACATTTGAGGCGCCGCTAGAGGACGTGACTCGCGACAGCACGGAATTTTTGCAAGAGCTGGCAAATCGCCGCTTTCTAGAGGTGACATGATGCAGGTTCAGCCCCCCATCGCGATGCTGGCGGAATTGACCCATCGCTGTCCTTTGTCCTGTCCCTATTGCTCCAATCCGGTCGAGTTGACCGCGCGCGAACGCGAGCTTTCGACAGACGACTGGCGCTCTGTGTTTGGTCAGGCCGCCGCCATGGGCGTGTTGCAATTGCACATCTCAGGGGGCGAACCGGCGTCGCGCCGCGACCTTACCGAACTTGTGCGCGCGGCGCGCGAGGCGGGGCTTTACACCAATCTGATCACCTCTGGCATCGGCCTGACCGAAAAGCGGCTGGCCGAGTTGGACGAGGCGGGTCTTGATCACGTGCAACTCTCGCTTCAGGGCACCGATGCGGCCATGGCCGACCGGATCGGCGGCTATAAGGGTGGCTATGATCGCAAGATGACCGTGGCCAAATGGATCGGCGCAATCGGCTTTCCGCTGACGCTGAATTTCGTGATGCACCGGGGCAATATGCATCAGCTGAGCCGCGCGATTGAAATGGCGCAGGAAATGGGCGCGCGCCGGATCGAGGTGGCAACCGTGCAATTTCACGGCTGGGCGATGCAGAATCGTGGCGCCCTGATGCCAACCCGCGAACAGGCGACAGAGGCCAATCGCACCGTTGCCGAGGCCCGCGCGCGCCTCAAGGGGACGCTGGTGATTGATTACGTGCCCGCCGATTATCACGCCGATTATCCCAAGCCCTGCATGGGCGGATGGGCCAGCACCGGCATCAATGTGGCGCCTGACGGGCTTGTCCTGCCGTGCCATGCGGCGCAGACCATCACGGGCCTTGAGTTTGACAATGTGCGCGACCGCCCGCTTGCCGATATCTGGCAGAACGGCAGCGCCTTCAACGCCTATCGCGGCACCGACTGGATGCAAGAGCCCTGCCGCTCTTGCGAGCGTAAGACGATTGATTTCGGCGGCTGCCGCTGTCAGGCGATGGCGATTGCCGGCGATCCAACGGCAACCGATCCGGTCTGTATCAAGGCCCCGGCTCACGCCAAAATCCGCGATCTTGCGGCGGATTTTTCCGGCCAGGACGAGGCGGCGCTGACGTGGCGGGTGATGGACAAGACGCCGGGTTAGAGCGTGACCCGGTTCGACACCTCGATCAGGTTGCCATCCGGGTCGCGCAGGTAAAGCGACAGAATCGGACAGGGTCAAAACCAGATGGTCCAGCGCGCAGCCTAGAGCGTGTTGCTCAAAAGTGGGACCCGGTTTTCAGCGATCCGAACATGCGAAATCAATAGGTTAGAGCGTGTTGCGTGAATGCGAATGAACGCGACATGCTCTAGGATGCATGGCATGACCTTTCAATACGAGGCCTCGACGCGAAACCCCTCAGGGATGCGATCCACCCCGTCAAGGATCAGGTCGGCCATGACCTGCCCCACCTTGGGGGCCATGCCAAAGCCGATCTTGAACCCGCCATTGGCAATGAATTCACCCACGCGCAGGGGATGCGCCCCAAGCATTGGCCCGCGGCTGCGGCTTCGGGGGCGAATGCCGGCCCATCGTTCAAGAACCGGCGCATCGGCCAAGACCGGCACCGCCGCACGCGCCCGCGCGATCACCGCGTCAAGCTGTGCATCTGTGCTGGTGGGGTCGTCATATGTGTTCTCGGTGGTTGATCCGATGGCTGTGGTGCCATCCTCATGCGGAATGATGTGGAGCATGTCGGCAAAAAGCTGCGGCAGGTGGGCGCCATCATACGCCAAAAGCGCGCCCTGTCCCTTGACGCCACTGCCGACGCTTCGGGTGTGGGCGCGGCTCAACTCGTGCAGCCCTGCAACGCCGGTGGCCCAGACCAGCCGCCCCTCGGGCGTGCCAGTGCGCACCACTTCGCCACCCTTTGCCCGAATTGCGCCCACAAGCGCGGCGCAGGCGGCACGCGGATGCAGGCGCGCGCTTAGCGTGTCCTCAATCAGGTATCCGCTGGCGCTTAGCGGTGCCCAGTCCCCCTCGGCGGAAATCACCCGCCATGTCGCCTTACCCTGCCAGAGCGCGCGGGCATTTTCTGCCCGCGTGCGCGCCAGCGTCAAGGCGGCCTCATCCGCAACCGGTTGCAAGCGCCCAAGGCGGGCATATCCCGGCGACTGCCCCGAAGCCTCGGCAATGCTGGCCCAAAATGTCTCGGCCATGATCAGGCTTTCAAATTGAAACGCCTTTTTTTCATTCCACTTTTCCGGCACATGAGGCGCGAGCGCCCCGATGATGCCCCCCGAGGCTCCTGCGCCGGGGCCATTCGGATCAATCACCCGCACCTGCGCACCCTGCGCCGCGCAGGTCCAGGCCACCGAAAGGCCAAAAATCCCCGCCCCCATCACCGTTATATCGGCCATTGCCAAAACGCCTGTCCCCCTGCATGGTCACGTCAACCTAACCCCCGCTTTAAAGGATCGCAGCATGCAGGGCCAGCAGGCCGATGTCCTCTGGCGTGACGGCGATATTCCCGTCTCGACCCGGTTCGACGACCCCTATTTCAGCCTTGAAAACGGGCTGGCCGAAACGCGGCATGTGTTTCTTGCGGGCAATGACCTTCCGGCGCGGTTTCGTGACGGGTTTCACATTGCCGAGCTGGGCTTTGGCACCGGGCTCAACCTTTTGGCAAGCCTTGCGGCCTGGCGCGCGGCCAAGATCACCGGGCGGCTCTATTTCACCACATTCGAGGCCTATCCAATGAGCCCCGAACAAATGCGGCGCGCGCAATCGGCCTTTCCCGAGCTGTCGGATATCGCCGCCGAGCTTGCCCCCCATTGGCAGGGGGGCGCGCAGGTGATTACCCTGCCCGACCTGACATTTACCCTGATCGAGGGCGATGCGCGCCAGACCCTCGGCGCATGGCCGGGCCGCGCCGATGCCTGGTTCCTTGACGGGTTTTCCCCGGCCAAGAACCCCGAATTGTGGCAAGACGATCTTTTGGCCGAGGTCGCGCGGCACACAAGCGCAAACGGCACCGCCGCGACCTATACCGCCGCCGGTTTCGTACGCCGCGGGCTTGAGGCGGCGGGGTTTATCGTTACCCGTCAGCCGGGGTTCGGGCGCAAACGCCATATGACCATCGCCAAAAAGGCCACGCCATGAACGCGCAAAACACCCGGCTGGGGATCTGGCTCATGATCACCACGACGTTTATCTTCGCGGTGCAGGACGGCATTTCACGCCATCTTGCGGGGGAATATAACGTGCTGATGGTGGTGATGATCCGCTATTGGTTCTTTGCCGCCTTCGTGATGACCATCGCCAGCCGCAAGGCCGGTGGTCTGCGCGCCGCCGCCGCCACAAGCCAGCCGGTGATGCAGGCGTTTCGTTCACTGCTTCTGGTGACGGAAATCTGCGTGATGATCCTTGGGTTTACCCTGTTGGGGCTTGTCGAAAGCCACGCGGTCTTTGCCTGTTATCCGCTGTTGATTGCCGCCCTGTCGGGGCCGGTTCTGGGCGAAAAGGTGGGTTGGCGGCGGTGGGTCGCGATCGGGGTGGGCTTTGTCGGGGTGATCATCATCCTTGAGCCCGGCTTTGGCGTGTTCAAACCGCAAGCCATCGTGCCGCTGATCGCCGCGCTTATGTTTGCGCTTTATGGCCTGTTGACGCGCTATGTGGCGCGCCGCGATACCGCCGCGACAAGCTTTTTCTGGACCGGCACGGTTGGCTCTGTGGCGATGACCGCCGTCGGCATGTGGTTCTGGGAGCCGATGATCGGCTCTGACTGGATCTGGATGGGGGCGCTTTGCATCACCGGGGCGGCGGGGCACTGGACGCTGATCAAATGCTATGAGGTCGCCGAGGCAAGCGCGGTACAGCCCTTTGCCTATCTCCAGCTGTTGTTCGCAAGCACCATCGGCATTTTGATCTTTTCCGAAACCATCCGCCTGAACGTGGCGCTTGGTGGTGCCTTGATCGTGGGCGCAGGGCTGTTCACACTCTGGCGGCAACGCCGCGCCGCATAACAGATTAGGATGCGACAAGGGGATGCGACAATCCGCCATAGGTCTGCGCGCGCCCTAGCGGGGTACGCTCTGACCCAGACCGAATTAATTACTCGGGCCAGCGATACATTTTGGAAGAACCGGCCTGTTTTATTGCGGCCGGAGAATTGTTAGTAATGGAAATCCGCAGAATAATCAAGGCTATAAGGGCCCTGGGCACGTTCCCGGCGCTTCTTGTCGTGTTGCTTGCCCTGCGCGTCGCCGCCGCCCCCGCCATCGAGTGTCAGCACGAGCTTGCGGCGCAGGTCGCACAGGCCAAGACCGCCGCCCATGCCATGCATATGGGCGACGGGTCCGATCCAAACTCCAAGCACGACAAACATCATCTTTACACGCCCTGCCCGTTTTTCACGGCGACCGGGGTGTTGCCGGATTGTGGCGCCGAACCGGATGCCACGGACCTTGTCTACTCACGGACACGTGTACCGAATGAAGACTTCAGGGCTGCGGCGGGCATCGTGCCAGCCGCCTATAGCCCCCGCGCGCCCCCTCGGCTAGCCTTGGGATAGCTGGCATTCGCCGATTGATCCTGCCTGTGCGCCCTGTCGAATTTTCGACATCGGCGCATCTCCAGCGGGACATCCGGCGCTCGCGCGCCTACCGCATAGTTGCCTGTTGAGCCAAATCACTTTTCCGCCTCCCGCAAGGGGGCCGGTGGGTGTTTCGGACCCGGTGAACAGGACCATATTGGCCATGCCAGCCCCACTCCGGCCTGAGTTGTCACCTGCGATTCAGTCCGGCGTTTGATGAACCACGCCTGAAAATCACGACGAGTTATCTCACATGACACAGTTCCCCCTGCGCGCAGCCGCGTTCTGCGCAACCCTTTCATTGACTGCCCTTACCACTCCTGCCCTTGCCCACGAGAACGATCCGGTTCCCGCTGCGGATGCCGCAACGGGCCTTACCGTAACAACGACCAGCCTGCCGCCGCTGAATGCCGATGGCCACGCGCCGATTGGCGTGATGGGCGAACACCGCCACAAGCGCGGCGAGGTAATGCTGTCCTATCGGTTCATGCACATGGATATGGATGGCTATCGGCAAGGCACCAACCGGATCGCCCCCGCCACGATTGTCGGAACCCCGAACCGGTTCTTTGGCACTCCGGGTCAACCGCCCAATATCCGCATCGTGCCCACCGACATGACCATGGACATGCATATGTTCGGCGCAATGTACGCCCCCAACGACCGCGTCACCCTGATGGCAATGCTGCCTTATATCGTCAAGAAGATGGATCACTTCACCTTTGCCGGACCTGCCGGGACGACAGTTCTGGGCAAATTTCAAACCCAATCCGAAGGCTGGGGGGATGTTAAGATCTCGGCCCTTTACGGCCTGAAGCAGAGTGGAATTCACAAGGTTCACCTGAACTTCGGTGTCAGCCTGCCCACCGGATCAACCACCGAGCGCGCCAATGCCCTGACCCCGGCGGGGATGTTCATGAACATGCGCATGCCCTATGGCATGCAGTTGGGATCGGGTACTTTTGATCTGTTGCCGGGGATTACCTATAGCGGCAAGCAGGGAAAAACCGGCTGGGGCGCACAGATGACCGGTGTGGTTCGCACCGGCAAGAACAACGGCTATCGGCTGGGCAATGAGGCCAAGATCACCGGCTGGGGCAGCTATCAGCCGACCCCCTGGATCAGCCTGTCAGGCCGGGTCGAGGCCAAGACGGTGGGCAACATTACCGGGATCGATCGCCAGATGGTCGGCCCTTCGCCCACACTGGACCCTGACAATTACGGCGGCGAGACAGTGACGCTTTTTGGTGGCGTCAATCTTGCGATGCAGCGCGGCACATTGCGCGGGCATCGCATTGCGTTTGAAATTGGCGCTCCCGTTTATCAGGACCTCAACGGCTTGCAGTTGGAAACCGACTGGACCGCGACATTGGGCTGGCAACTGGCCTTCTAGAGCATGTTGCTCAAAAGTGGGAACTGGTTTGAGCAACATGCTCTAATCGCCAAGGGGGGCAACACTGCTGCCCCCCAATTCCTGCGAAAAGGGCTGTGGCAAAGGCTCTTGCCCCAACCGGGCGCGATAGGCCGGCAGGCTTTCCGAGACCCGCATCACGTAATTGCGGGTCTCGCGGAACGGGATGTGTTCGATCCAGTCGACAATCGCATCGCCCTTGGTGGCACGCGGATCACCAAACTCTCCCACCCATTGCGCCGCCCGCGCCGGGCCGGCGTTATACCCCGCCGCGACCAGCACCACATTGCCGTCAAACCGCGCGCCCAACTGGGCCAGATAGGCCGCGCCAAGCCGGGCATTATAGGCCCAATCGCCCAACACCTTGTCACCATCATGCGCAAGCCCAAGATCGCGCGCCACATCACGCGCAGTGCCGGGCATCACCTGCATAAGGCCGCGCGCCCCCGCGCCGCTGACCACAAGATGATTGAACTCGCTTTCGCGCCGCGCAATCGCCAGCGCCAGTTCTTTGGGAACCGGCAGGCTCATCTCGGCGACGCCATGCAACGGGTAATAGGGCGCCTCGATCACGATGCCGCGCTGCGCGGCGGCCTTGCCAAGCATCACCTGCAAATGCGGTTGTTTCAACTCGTCCAGCATCTGGCCCATCTGGCCCAGACCTGTGCGGTCCTGCGCGTCGGACAGGTGGATAAAAAACTGTCGTGCCAGCCCGAGGTTATCCATCGCAAGGGCCAGCACTCCGATGTCCTTCAGGTCGCTCGACGCAAATTCCGCCATGCGCCAGGGCGGGAACATTTCCTGGCCCGACAACAGTGGATCAACCGGCAAGCCCGCCTTTTCCGCCGCGAGCAACCCGTAAAAGCTTGTCTGATAGGCGGCGCCCTCTGCGTAGGCGAGCATCGCCGCCTCCGGATCCCCAAGCGTGTCTTGGGCGCGCCCGATCCAATAGCCCGCACGCCCAAGCGAAATCGGCGTTGCAACCGCCGCGCGAAGCCGCTGGAAGTGATCAAGCGCCAATTCCGGGGCCTTTAGATACCGCAGCGCAAGATAGCCCGACAGCCATTCAAGATCGGCGTAATTCGATCCCTCGACCAACTGATGCACCGAGGCCAGATCATAGGCCAGCTGCGCCTCGCCCTCGCGCATCTTCTGACGCACGAGCGCGCGCCGCCAACTGGCCCAACGCTCTGGCTCGCCAAGGCCCGCCTTGATCCCGCTCTGGCGCAGGATCACCTCAATGGCCTTGTCGGGATCGGTCTTCAGGTATCTGTTGAACACCTCATAGGCGATACCGGGGTGGCGCGCCTGCGCCTCGCTCAGCCCCTCGCCGCCCGCGTTCCCGACCGTCCCGCGCAGCTTGGCGAGGGTGCGGTCAGCCTCGCTGACCAGCGGCAGCATATCGGCCACATCGCGCAGCCCCCGCCAAAGCGCCATTTCAAGGCGCGCGGCGTGATGCGGGGCCAATAACGCGCCATGCTCGGCCATGAAGGCATCATGCTCCTCGGACGACAGATCAAGCGTGCGCCAGCCAAGCACGACACTGGCCTCGGCCTCGCCCAGCCGTCCGCGCGCAACAAGTGCACGGGCCAGGCTCAAAACCCCGGTGCCGGTCTGCGGCCTGTAACCGTCATAAAACACCAGAACATCGTCAATCGCCGCATCGGCCATGGCCTCTTCGTTCTGGCGGCGCAAATACTCCAACCCCGGCCAATGGTGGTTTCGCCGCAGGAAGGCCAGAACCTCGCCCGGTTCCCCAAGCCCCGCGCGCAGGCGATACCATTCGATCAGATCGCCCGCCGCAGGCCCGTCGCGCCGCGCCAATTGCGCCGCCACCTCCCATCGCCCGCCCTGCATCGCCTCAAGCGCACTGGCCAGAGGGCGCGGAGCCATGCGTGGCAAATCGGCGGCATACGCCGCCAAAACCGGCCCGAAAAGCCCCAGAACAAGTATGCAAACGCGCAACATCTCTTGCATTTCCCGCCATTGCGAAGGATAGACAGCGCCAGCCTATGCGTCACGCGCGCCCGCGTCCATTCACATCCCCGGACGATGCGCGCCGAACCGCTCAGGCGACCCTGATCACACCGGGCGCCGCCCGCCATCACGTTAAGTCGAAAGGAGCGTATCATGTTCAAAGGATCTTTTCCTGCATTGGTCACGCCGTTCAAGAACGGCGAGCTGGATCTGGATACGCTCAAGAAACTCGTCGACTGGCATATCAGCGAGGGCAGCCACGGCCTTGTGCCGGTTGGCACCACCGGCGAAAGCCCGACGCTGAGCCATGCCGAGCATGAAACCGTCGTCGCCGAGGTGGTCAAGGCCGCCGCCGGGCGCATTCCGGTGATCGCCGGTGCCGGGTCCAACAACACGCTCGAATCGATGCGCCTGATGCGTCATGCCCTCTCGGTCGGCGCCGATGCCGCGCTGGTGGTGACGCCCTATTACAACAAACCGACACAGGCCGGGCTAATCGCGCATTTCACCGCGCTGCATGACTGCTGCGACCTGCCGATCGTGATCTACAACATCCCCGGCCGCTCGGCCGTGGACATGAGCCCCGAGACCATGGGCGAACTCGCAAAACTACCGCGCATTGTCGGCGTCAAGGATGCCACCGGCGATCTTGCGCGCGTCTGCGCCCAGCGGATCACCTGCGGCAAGGATTTCGCCCAGATTTCCGGCGAAGACGGCACCGCTCATGGCTTTAACGCCCAAGGCGGGCAAGGTGTGATCTCGGTCACCGCCAATGTCGCCCCCAAACTGGTGGCCCAGGTCCAAGAGGCCACGCTTGCCGGCGATTTCGCCACCGCGCTTGACCTGCAAGACCGGCTGATGCCGCTGCACCGTGCCATTTTCACCGAGCCGGGGCTTGTCGGCGTCAAATATGCCATGTCCTGCCTTGGCCTTTGCGACCCCGAGGTGCGCTTGCCGCTGACCCCGCTCACCGAGCCGACCAAGGCCCTGGTCGATGCCGGTCTGCGCCACGCCGGCCTGCTCAATTAGGCCTCAAACGAAAAAGGATGAAGCACGGCCAAAACCCTGCTTCATCCCATTCTTCTTGGTCAAAATACTCCGGGGGAGTCGCCGCTTGCGGCGACGGGGGCAGCGCCCCCGGCTCACGCTTTAATCAAACACGCCCCTTCCACGGCACAAGCCAGTTTTCAGCCTTGCGCATCAGGATGTCGATGCCATAGCCGATGATCCCGATCAGAATGATCCCCATGAGCACGATATCGGTAAGCTGAAAGCGGCTCGCGACCATGATCATCATGCCCGCCCCTTTTTCCGCCGCGACAAGCTCGGCCGCCACAACCGTCCCCCAACAGACCCCCATCGCGACACGCGCGCCAGTGAATATCTCCGGCAGGCTGTTGGGCACGATCACATGGCGCATCAACTGCCATTTGCTCGCCCCAAGGGAATAGGCCGCATGGACCTTGGAAATCGCCACGCCGGACACGCCTGCGCGCGCCGAAATGGTCATGATCCAGAGCGCCGCGAGAAACAGCAGAATGATCTTGCCGCTTTCGCCAATCCCCGCCCAGATGATCACCAGCGGGATCAGGGCAAGCGGCGGCACCGGGCGCATGAATTCGACAATCGGGTCGAACCAGCCCCGAAACCAGTCACTTAGCCCCATGGCATAGCCAAGCGGAATCCCCACCAATGCGCCAAGCGCAAAGCCAACGATGACCCGGAACAGTGACCAGTAAAGATGCTCGAACAGGGTAAAGTTCTGATAGCCCTGCTCGGAAATCTCGGCGACCCGCGCAACCACCGATTCCGGCGGCGGAAGCCAGATCGGCTCCATCTGCATGCCTTTCGTGGGCGCAAAATTCATCGAGCCCTTGGCGGTGATCACAACCGTGCCATTGGCCACCTTGGCGGTGTCGCCGGGCGCAACGGGCTGGCCGTCAATCGCCACGACCTTGGCGCCCTCCTGGCGGGTCACCTCATCGTTCTTGTCCATCAGCAAAAGCGACGAGCGCCAGGCGCCGACGGTGATGATGTCGTTCTTGGCAATGCCATCGCCGGGCGCGATCTCGCGGTCGCTCACCTCTTCGCCAACCTTGAAGACGCGGGCGTAAACCGTGGCATCATCGCGGGTGCCGTCGGGGGCCTCAAGCGTATAGGTGAACTCGGTATCGCCGATGAACGGCCCCGGCGCATGGATCGGCACCCATTTGCTTCCGGTGAAGGCCCCCCAGAGCAAAAAGATCGTCAGCACCGAAATCACGCTGGCCCAACGATCCGGGCGCACGGCGCTCTCATCGCCAAAGGTCACCGTCTTGAGCGAGGTGTAATCGTTCATCTGGCGGAACTTGCTGACGCCCTTGCGCACGGCGAAAAAGGCAGCCACGAAAATAGCAATATAGATGATCAGAATGGTCATGCCTCTGCCTCCTCGGTGCGGCCCATGATCTCTTCCTCCATATCCCAGATCATCGACAGGATTTCTTCGCGCTTGGCGCCAAAATCAGGGTGTTTCTTCACTTCGCGCAGGTCCTGACCGACACCCATTTCAGCGAAAGGCAGGCGGTATTCCTTGTGAATGCGCCCCGGTCGCGGCGCCATCACCAACAAGCGTTCACCCAGCAAGAGCGCCTCTTCAACCGAGTGGGTGATCAGCACGATCGTCTTGCCGGTCTCTTTCCAGAGCTTGAGAACCAGCCCCTGCATCTTTTCGCGGGTCAGCGCGTCAAGCGCGCCAAGCGGTTCATCCATCAAGATCACGTCCGGGTCATTGGCCAGACAGCGCGCCAGCGCGACGCGCTGTTGCATGCCGCCAGACAGTTCGTAAACCGCCTTTTCCTTGAAATCCCTAAGGCCAACAACCTCAAGCAGATGATCGACATTACCGGCGAATTGCGCCTCGCGCTGGCCCTTCATGCGAGGGCCAAAACTTACGTTCTCGCGCACGCTCATCCACTCGAACAGCGCGCCTTGCTGAAACACCATGCCGCGTTCGGCATCGGGGCCGGTGACACGATGATCGTTCAGGGTGATCTGGCCTTCGGTCGGGGCCAGAAACCCGGCCAGAATATTCAAAAGCGTGGTTTTGCCACAGCCCGACGGGCCAAGCACACTCATCAATTCGCCGGTTTTAAGCTCAAGCGAGACACCCTGCAGTGCCTGCACATGCGAGCCATTCGGCAGGTCAAACCGCATCGAGATATTTTCGATGGAAAGTGTAGACATCCCCACCCCCTGTTTGTCTTGGGTTTATTGGGCAGGGGCCCGCCCGTGCTGCGGAACGGGCCCCTGTCTATCATGTCGGATGGGATTACATCCCCTTGGCAGAGGCCAGCGGACCGGTGTTGACGTTGTTTTCATAGGTCTCAAGGGCGGCGTCGATGCTCTTGGCTTCGACAAAGACATCGGCCACGCCTTTCATGAACTCCTGCGCGCCGCCGCCCAGCCATTTGGCCGAAAGCTGTTCTTCGACGCCGGGGAACACAAAGGTGTCGATTGTAGCGGCCGTGGCCTCGACATCCATGCCGCTATCCTTGGCGATCACCGGCAGCATCTCGTCGCGGTTGGCCGCATCGGCCCACATCGCGTTTGCATCTGCGGTCACCTTAAGGAACTTGGCAACCAGATCGGGGCTTTCCGCGACAAAGCCAGCCGGGGCACTGGTCACGTCGAACACCAGAATGCCCAATTCTTCCTTTTCCGCGCCGGTCAAAAGCACGTTGCCATGCTCTTTGGCACGACGCAGGCTTCCACCCCAGCCACAGAACATGTCAACCGCGCCCTGTGCGATGGCAGCGGCGCCCTCGGGAGGGGCCATGTTGACCACGTCCATGCTGGCGATATCAACGCCGAAATGGCTCATCTGCTTGAGGAAACCGTAATGCGCGGCGGTGCCAAGCGGCACGGCCACTTTCTTGCCGGCAAGCTCGCCCGCGTTGGTCTTGTCGATCTCAAGCGCTTCGGCGACGACACAGTTGTCATTCTCGGCATAAGACACGGCCACATCAAGCACCTGAATATCCTGACCGGCACTTGCGGCCACAACGAAGGGCGGCACGCCCTGGCTAACCGAGAGGTGCACATCGCCGCTAGCCATGGCCGCGCTCATCGCGGTGCCGGTGTCAAACGCACGCCAGTTGACCTTGACGCCCATCTCTTCGTCATAGGTGCCCTTTTCCTTGGCGTATTGGAACGGCATCGGCCATTCGAGGAAATACGCCACGGTGATTTCCTGTGCTGTCGCCGCCCCGGCGGTCACCGCGAACGCAGCACCGGCCACGGCCGTCATCAGCTTTGATTTCAATTTCATATCGTTCATCTCCCGTTGGTTACGTCACTTTTTATACCTGATACCGCACTTTTCGGCGGATTTGGATGCGTCCAGCCCTTGATCAGATCGGCACACTCGGCGTCAGGCATCGCCAAAGAGTGAACCCGATCCAACAGACCCGATCAACGCAATAATAGCAGACCTAAGATCATTTCAGCATTTCCGAAAAGAGGTTTTTGGATAGCGCCAGAGGCGGGGCCAAGCTCGAAGCTGTGAAAGAAAACCAAGGGATGCTATGGATTTAGCAGACAAACCTTATCGTAATCCGGTTTTCTGGTCTTAATTAATGAAAGCATCTGGCCCTATCTGCCTTTTCACATTTGCGGCTGATATGCTATTCAGAACCAAATGGACAACGATCACAGGCTCGCGCGTTGCGCCGGGCCTTAACCCGATGGAGCATCACGATGGACGGCAAAATTCTCGACAATGACATCTCTCGCGTGGTCGAGGCCGACCGCGCCCATGTCTGGCATCACCTTATTCAGCACGCCCCCTGGACCGGCGAGGCGGGCCCAAGGGCGATCCGCGCATCATCGTCGAGGGGCGCGGCATGCGCGTCTGGGACCAAAATGGCAAGGAACATCTCGACGGCGTGTCGGGTGGGGTCTGGACCGTCAATGTCGGCTATGGCCGCGAACGGATTGCCAATGCGGTGCGCGATCAGCTGATCAAGCTGCCTTATTTCGCGGGCTCGGCCGGCTCTATCCCCGGCGCGCAGTTTTCCGAGCGGCTGATTGCGAAAATGCCGGGTCTGACGCGGGTTTATTATACCAACTCCGGCTCCGAGGCGAACGAGAAGGCCTTCAAGATGGTGCGCCAGATCGCGCACAAGCGCCATGGCGGCAAAAAGCACAAGATCCTTTACCGCGAGCGTGATTATCACGGCACCACCATCGCCTGTCTGTCGGCCGGCGGTCAGGACGAGCGCAACGCCGAATACGGCCCCTATACCCCCGGTTTCGTGCGCGTTCCGCATTGCCTTGAATACCGCGCGCAATGGGATCTGGAGGGCGAGGATTATGGCATCGCCGCCGCCAATGCGATCGAAGAGGTGATCCTTGCCGAAGGCCCCGATACCGTCGGCGCGCTCTGTCTCGAGCCGGTCACCGCCGGGGGTGGCGTGATCGTGCCGCCCGAGGGCTACTGGCCCCGCGTGCAGGAAATCTGCCGCAAATACGACATCCTGCTGCATATCGACGAGGTCGTCTGTGGCGTCGGGCGCACCGGCACATGGTTCGGCTATCAGCATTACGGCATCGAGCCCGATTTCGTGACCATGGCCAAGGGCGTTGCCTCTGGCTATGCCGCCATCGCCTGCTGTGTCACCTCCGAGCGGGTGTTCGATATGTTCCGCGACGAGACCGGCGACCCGATGAGCTATTTCCGCGATATCTCGACCTTTGGCGGCTGTACGGCCGGCCCGGCGGCGGCGCTCGAAAACCTCTCGATCATCGAGGAAGAGGATCTGTTGGGCAATACCCTGGCCATGGGCGAGTACATGCTCGACCAGCTTCGCGCGCTTCAGGACAGGCATGCGGTGATCGGCGAGGTGCGCGGCAAGGGTCTGTTCCTCGGTGCCGAACTTGTCAGTGACCGCAGCAGCAAAGAACCGGCCCCCGAAAAGCAGGTTCAGGCGGTGGTGGCCGATTGCATGGCCCAAGGCGTGATTATCGGCGCGACCAACCGCTCGGTTCCCGGCTTCAACAACACGCTGTGCTATTCGCCCGCCCTGATCGCGACCAAGGACGATATCAATCAGATCGTCTCGGCAACCGACGCGGCGCTGACCCGCGTGTTCGGCTGATCGCGAGGCGGATTAACCCATCTGACCCGGCGCGCCTTGCCCGCGCCGGGTTTTTCGCGGCTTTCACTGCCAATTGCGCCTTGCCCCGAACCGAGACCCTGCATAGCGTGCCGAGGGTCACGACTCATGTCGAGGTGACAGGTTGACCAATGAAGGACCCCCATATGAAACACACCCTTGCCATTCTTGTCGCACTGCTCGCCGCCAGCCCGGCGGCGGCACATTTGCCCGAAGGTGACTACGGCTCTTTCCTTTCCGGTGTCACGCATCCGCTTTTCGGCCTCGACCATGTGCTGGCCATGATCGCAGTAGGCCTTTGGGCCTCTCAGATCGGCGGGCGGGCACTCTGGGCCGTGCCGACCGCCTTTGTCGGGGCGATGGTTATGGGGTTTCTGGCGGCGCTTGCGGGGCTTAACCTGCCGTTTGTCGAAACGATGATCATGGCCTCGACGATGGTGCTTGGCCTTGTCGTGGCGCTTGCACTGCGCCCCTCACCGGCCCTTGCAATGGGCGCGGTTGCCGTCTTTGCGCTTTTTCACGGTCACGCCCACGGAAGCGAGTTGGGTCAGGCGCAGGCGGTGCAATTCGGCGTCGGCTTTGCCATTGCCACCGCGCTCTTGCATGCTGCGGGCATTTCCGTCGCGTTCACCGCCGCGCGCGAGACAAAGGGCGGCGCGGCAATGCCCCTGCGTGTGATGGGCGGCGCCACAGCTCTCATCGGTGCATTCATAACCTTTGGTTGAAGGCGACAAGCCCGATCTGAACAGCGCCAAGACTTACTGTCGGCGCAACATGTTCCGGCTTGTTGTTGTCACATGTTCAAGAAGCTCAAAACCGGTGCCCACTTTTGAGCAACATGTTCTAGGCCAACACCATCCAGACCGCGACGCCGCCAAGCATCGCCGCCAGCCCACGGTTGAGCAAAACCGCCTGTTCGGGGCGCGACCAGAGCCGCGCAAGCCGCGTGCCAAGCGCCGCCCAGAGGGCAAAGGCCAGCATGTTGTTGAGGGTGAACACCGTCGCAATCCCCGGCACACCGAGGCCGGGGACCGCGCTGAACTGGGTAAACATCAACGCGATGATCACATAGGCCTTGGGGTTGAACAGCAAAAGCACCATGCCGCCGCCAAACCCCATCGGCCGCGCGGCCCTTACATCGCCATCCCGCATCGCCCCGGCGCGCCAGAGCCCGAGCGCAAGCCATATGACATAGCCCGCGCCGATGACCTGAAGCATTTGCGCCACGCCCGGCGCGGCTTGGCTTGCGGCACCAAAGCCCAAGCCAATCGCCAGCGTCACCGCCCATGTTGCAAGATGATAGCCAAAGCTCGCAGGCCATGTTGCCGCAAGACCGAACCGCGCGCCCATGGCGGCAAAGATCATGTTGCCCGGCCCCGGGCTATAGGCCAGCGGTGCCAGAAAGATCAGCAAGGCAAGAATGGCAGGGATCATCGCAACTCTCCTTTTGACAGCAAGAGTTGCCTTTATCGGCAGGGCGCGCGACCCGTTTCCTGCGCAAAGAAAAGCCCGGGCTGCGAGGCCCGGGCGATATCGTATCGCTCGCTTTGCCTCTCGGCTTAGCGGCGGTCGTCCTCGTCCTCATCGTCGTCATCATCTGACACATCAGGCAGATTGAAGAGGCTTTCGGCATCGTATTTCTTTTCGCGCTCTTCCGGCTGGTAATCCTGGCCAAGCGTGAAACTTTCCAGACCCTCGATCGCGGTCGGGATCTTGGGTTCTGAATCCATGCCAAGGCTCTGCTCGGTGCTCAACAGCTTGCGGCGCTCGTCATCGCTCATTGCTGCGCCTTCGCGGGCCTTCTTGGCACTGGCCTTTTGCACGGCGGCATCAAGCTCGGATTGCTTGCACAGCCCAAGCGCCACCGGGTCAATCGGCTGAATATTGGCGATGTTCCAATGGGTCCGCTCGCGAATCGCCTGAATGGTCGGCTTGGTGGTGCCGACAAGGCGCGAAATCTGGCTATCGGCCAACTCGGGGTGGAACTTGACCAGCCACAGGATCGACGCCGGCCGGTCCTGGCGCTTGGACAGCGGGGTATAGCGCGGACCGCGGCGCTTTTCCTCGCCCTGCGCGGCGGCGTTGAACTTGAGCTTGAGCTTGTGCAGCGGGTTTTTCTGCCCCGCTTCGATCTCTTCCTCGGTCAACTGGTTATTGGCGACAGGGTCAAACCCCTTGACGCCTGCGGCCACATCGCCATCGGCAATGCCCTGCACTTCAAGCTCGTGCAGCCCGCAGAAATCCGCGATCTGCTTGAAATTCAACGTCGTATTATCCACCAGCCAGACAGCGGTGGCCTTGGCCATGATTGGTTTAGACATCTCAGGTCTCCTTCACCCAAATCTTTCCCGTCGCCTGGAGGGGCGGTTCCGGTCTGGCCGGAACGGGTTTCCATTGTCGGGGAACTTGCCGAGTATATAGTGGCCTCTGACGCAAAATGAAAGTCCAAAGAATGTCGGTGTTTCTGCTTGTCCTGTTCAGCCTGTTCAGCGCGCCCGCCCTGGCGCAGTCGAACCGCGCCGGAGAGTTCGACTATTACGTGCTCTCGCTCAGTTGGTCACCGACATGGTGCGCGCTTGAAGGCGACGCGCGCCGCTCGCCACAATGCGATGAGGCGGGCGATCATGGATGGGTCCTCCACGGGCTCTGGCCGCAATATCACCGCGGATTTCCCGCCCATTGCCAAACTGCGGCGCGCCCGCCCTCGCGCCAGATGACAAATGCCATGGCCGATATCATGGGCACATCCGGACTGGCCTGGTATCAATGGAAAAAACATGGCGCCTGCACCGGTCTGTCGGGGGCCGATTACTACGCGCTTGCGCGCCGCGCCTATAACAGCATCACCCGCCCGCCGGTGTTTCGCAAACTCACCAAACCGGTGAAACTGCCCGCCTCGGTCGTCGAACAGGCCTTTCTCAAGGCCAATCCCGGTCTCGAACCCGACATGCTGACCATCACCTGCAAATCAGCCCGCATTCAGGAAGCGCGGCTTTGCCTGTCCAAAGACCTCAGCCCGCTGCCCTGCGGGCGCGATGTGGTGCGCGACTGCACATTGAAAGACGCGCTGTTTGATCCCATCAGGTAACCTTATGGATTGCGCCCCACCCTGACTTTCATCTTTCCAAAAATACTCAAAATCCCGACGGCTCGGCGTCGCCCTAAAGTATGTCGCGTGTTCGGATCGCTCAAAACCGGTTCCCACTTTTGAGCAACATGCTCTAGCTAATAATCTCGAACCGGGTCACATCGACCAGCCCGCGATCGGTGATCTTGAGCGCCGGAATGACCGGCAGCGCCAGGAACGCCAGCTGCAAGAACGGTTCCTGCAATCCGACGCCAAGCGATTTGGCCGCAGCGCGCAGATCAATCAGGCGGTCGCCCACCACCTCAAAGCGCTCAAGGCTCATCAGCCCCGCCACCGGCAGCGCCAGTTCGGCCAGAACCTCGCCATCGCGGACCACGACAAAGCCGCCCTCGATCTCACCAAGGCGATTGGCGGCGCGCGCCATATCGCCGTAATCGACCCCGACACAGGCGATATTGTGGTGATCGTGACAGACGGTCGAGGCAATCGCGCCAGCGGTTATGCCAAAGCCGCGCACAAAGCCGGTGGCGATATTGCCGTTCTTGCCATGCCTCTCGATCACCGCAATTCGCGCCAGATCACGCGCGACATCGGGGCGCTTGTCGCCGTCCTTGATCGCGATATCTTCATGCAGGTGTTCGGTGATGATCTTGCCTTCGATAATGCCGATGACATGGGTTTCCTCGCGGTTGCCCGCGCTGCGAAAATCCTGCGCCGTGACCTTGGGCGCCTTGACCGATCCGCGCGCCACCGGGGCCACCGTGCCGCGCGCCTCGAAGGCCGCCGGATCGGCCAATTGCCCGGCGCAGAGAACCCGTTGCACATCGCAAGCCTCAAGCGAGCCGACAGCAACAATATCGGCGCGCTTGCCAGGCGCGATCACGCCGCGATCCTTAAGGCCGAATGCCTCGGCCCCCGACAAAGACGCGGCGCGATAAGCCGCCAGAACCGGCGTGCCGCGCGCAATCAGGGTTCGGATCATGTGATCAAGATGGCCCTCTTCCGCGATATCAAGCGGGTTGCGATCATCGGTACACAGGCACATGTAAGGCGCTGTAATATCGGTTAAAACCGGCTGAAGCGCGATCAAATCCTTGCTCACCGATCCTTCGCGGATCAACACGCGCATGCCTTTCTGAAGCTTCTCTCGCGCCTCCTCAGCGGTGGTTGCCTCATGCTCGGTGCGGATGCCCGCCGCGCAATAGGCATTCAGGTCACGCCCAGAGAGTTGCGGGCAATGCCCGTCGATATGCCCGCCCTCAAACAGCGCCAGCTTGGCCATCGCACCGGGATCGCGGTGAATGACACCGGGGTAATTCATGAACTCGGCAAGCCCGATGCCCGAGGGATGCGCCATCACCTGTTTCAGGGCCTCTGCATCAATCTCGGCGCCCGCGGTTTCCATGTCGGTCGAGGGCACGCAGGACGACAATTGCACCCGGATATCCATGACGGTGCAGGTGCTGGCCTCTTGAAAATAGCGGATGCCGTCAAGGCCGATGACATTGGCAATTTCATGCGGATCACAGATCGCAGTGGTCACCCCGTGGGGTGTAACACAGCGGTCAAATTCAAACGGCGTGACAAGCGAGCTTTCGATATGCAAATGAGTGTCGATAAAGCCGGGCACCAGTGTGAGACCACTCACGTCAATCACCTCGCGGCCCTCGTAATCCGCGCCGATGCCGACGATGGTATCGCCACAGATCGCCACATCGCCAGGGATCATCGCCCCGGTTACAAGGTCAAAAACCGTGCCCCCGCGCAATACAAGATCGGCCGGGGCATCGCCCCGCCCCTGTGCAATCCGCGCTTCAAGCTCTGCCATGGGTCGCCCTCCGTCCGTCTCGCCTCAACTGTCGCGCAGCGCATCCACAGCCACAACCCCAAAACGAGACGGCCCATAAGGGCTGGCGAGCGCCGGGCCTGTTACGAGCGCCGCCGCCTGCGCCGCCCGCCGTCGCCCTCGCCATCCTCGCCACGGGTATTGAAACTCGGGGTCGGCAGGGTGACGATCTTGGCCAGTTCCGGGAACGGATCGGTCTTGTGCGGGATAGCATTGGCGGCCACGAAATGTTCCTGAAACTTCGGCTCGATCGCGGTTTCGACCTTGGTGATCTGGCCGACCACCCGCTCGATCTCGGCACGTGCGGCGACATTGCAAAGCGCAATCCGCGCCCCGGTGCCCGCCGCATTGCCGGCACTTGTGACCTTGTCCAGCGGCACGTCGGGGATCATGCCAAGAACCATCGCATGCTTGCTGCTGATATGGGCGCCAAACGCCCCGGCCAGCACCACGCGATCGACCTTGTCGACCCCGCGTTCATCCATCAAAAGACGCGCGCCCGCATAAAGCGCCGATTTCGCAAGCTGAATGGCGCGGATATCGCCCTGGGTCACGGTGATGCGCGGCCCGCCCTGATCGGTGGCGTCACAAATAAGATAGGCATGCGTGCGCCCTTCGGCGATCATGCGCTCCGTGCCCGTGGCCTCGGCCGAACCGATAAGCCCGCTTTCGTCAAGCAAGCCGGCCATGCGCAACTCGGCCACCGCCTCGATGATGCCAGAGCCGCAAATGCCGGTGATCCCGCTGGCCTCGGTTGCCGCATCAAAACCCTCTTCATCCGACCAA
>JAVVFB010000110.1:0-10740 GCA_032251095.1 Roseovarius sp.
GCGATGACATGGCGCCTTGGACAGGCGGCAGAGGCCCGAAATCGGGCCGTGCGAAGCGAACAGGAAGACCGTGCCGAATACGATCTGGGCGAAAACGGTGCTCGAATCAAACGCGATGAGAAAGAGCAGTTTGATGAACTGCTTGGTAAAATTAGTTTTTCCAAACCGGGGCGATAACCGATTTTGGTGAGGAAGCGGTAAAGAAATCAGGGTAAACGGGTGTGCGAATCACTTTATCGCGCTAATGATTCGTTTTACCGAATCACCCGCCCCGTTCATAAATCAGGAGTCTTTCATGGCCGCCAAAGATACCGACGACCAAAAGCCCGACAATTCGGAAACCGAAGTCTCGCTTGATATGAGCCAGGCCGCGGTCAAGAAAATGATCGCCGAGGCGCGTGAAAAAGGCTTTATCACCTACGATCAGCTGAACGAGGTTCTGCCCCCCGATCAGGTCTCTTCCGAGCAAATCGAAGATGTCATGTCGATGCTGAGCGAAATGGGCATCAACATCATCGAGGCCGAAGAGGCGGAAGACGAAGAACGCACCACCGCCCTGGCCGAAGTGGGCAAGCGCGGTGAGATCACGCTTGGCTCTGGCAAAGAGGAAAAGCTGGATCGGACCGACGATCCGGTGCGCATGTACCTGCGCGAGATGGGCAGCGTCGAACTTCTTAGCCGCGAGGGCGAGATCGCCATCGCCAAGCGGATCGAGGCCGGGCGCAACACGATGATCGCGGGCCTGTGTGAAAGCCCGCTGACCTTTCAGGCGATCACGATCTGGCGTGACGAACTTTTGGGCGAAGACATTCTGCTGCGCGATGTGATTGACCTTGAGGCGACTTTCGGCAATCAGCTTGGCGATGAAGAGGGTGGCGAACCCGTCGTCGAAGCCGCCAATGTCGGCACCGCGCCGAGCGCCGCGACCTCTGGCGTGGCCGATCAGCCAGAGCTTGACGCCGATGGCAACCCGATTGCCAATGACGACGATGACGACGAAGACGAACAGGCCAACATGAGCCTGGCCGCGATGGAGGCCGCGCTCAAGCCGCGTGTGCTTGAGACGCTGGACCGGATCGCGGATGATTACGTCAAACTGTCGGAAATGCAGGACAGCCGGATTTCGGCCACCCTCAACGAGGATGGATCGTTCAGCAAGGGGCAGGAAGAGACCTACCAAACGCTGCGCTCCGAGATTGTCGAGCTGGTGAACGAGCTTCATCTGCACAACAACCGCATCGACGCGCTGATTGATCAGCTTTACGGTATCAACCGCCGGATCATGCAGATCGACAGCGCGATGGTGAAGCTCGCCGATCAGGCCCGCATCAACCGCAGCGAGTTTGTCGAGGCCTATCGTGGTCGCGAGCTTGACCCCAACTGGGTTGATGACATGGCGAAAAAGCCGGGTCGCGGCTGGCAGATGTTCATGGAGCGCTCACCCGAAAAAGTATCCGAGCTGCGCTCTGACATGGCGCAGGTCGGGCAATATGTCGGCCTTGATATCTCGGAATTCCGCCGCATCGTCCAGCAGGTGCAGAAGGGCGAGAAAGAGGCGCGTCAGGCCAAGAAGGAAATGGTCGAGGCAAACCTGCGTCTGGTGATCTCGATTGCCAAGAAATACACCAACCGTGGCCTGCAATTCCTTGATCTCATTCAGGAAGGCAATATCGGCCTGATGAAGGCGGTGGATAAATTCGAATATCGCCGGGGCTATAAATTCTCGACCTACGCGACCTGGTGGATCCGTCAGGCCATCACCCGCTCCATCGCCGATCAGGCGCGCACCATCCGCATTCCGGTGCATATGATCGAGACGATCAACAAGCTGGTGCGCACAGGCCGTCAGATGTTGCATGAAATCGGCCGCGAACCCACGCCCGAGGAATTGGCCGAAAAGCTTCAGATGCCGCTCGAAAAGGTCCGCAAGGTGATGAAAATCGCCAAGGAGCCGATTTCGCTGGAGACCCCGATTGGCGACGAGGAAGACAGCCAGCTTGGCGATTTCATCGAAGACAAGAACGTGATCCTGCCGCTGGATTCGGCGATTCAGGATAACCTCAAGGAAACCACGACGCGGGTTCTGTCCTCGCTCACCCCGCGCGAAGAGCGGGTGTTGCGGATGCGCTTTGGCATCGGCATGAACACCGATCACACCCTCGAAGAGGTCGGTCAACAGTTCAGCGTGACCCGCGAACGTATCCGCCAGATCGAGGCCAAGGCGCTGCGCAAGCTCAAGCACCCAAGCCGCTCTCGCAAGCTCCGCTCGTTCCTGGATCAATAGGGCGCGCATGTCTCTTTGGTCAAAACTGTTCGGCGGCAGTGGCAAGAGCAATGCCAAGCCCGCGCCCGAGGCGGAAACCTACAAGGGGTTTGTGATCTTTCCCGAACCGCAACCCGGTGAGGGCGGTTACCGCGTCGGGGCGCGGATCGAAAAAGAGATCGGCGGCGAGGTGAAGGTGCATCAACTTTTGCGCGCCGATGCGATCCTCAACATTGACGATGCCGCCGCCTTTTCGGTGCGCAAGGCCAAACAGGTCATCGACGAACAGGGCGAGCGGATTTTCCGCTGATCCGCGGCATGCGTAGGGTGGGTGAAACCCACGCCGCACCGGCCAAAGCCAAACCCGCACTGCCGCTTTTTTAATGTCTTGAGTCTCCCCATAAACCGACGCAGCTTTGGGGCGTGCACACCAGCCTTCACATTCTGACCCGCCGTCAGGGCCTTGGCGTCCAAACAACGATCCTGCCGCATGATGTAGGGGGCGAAAATCCCCTCTACCCAAAACCTTGAGGCTGTCCTATAGTGGCTGTGGAAACGTGGGCGACAGACCCATGACCACAGAGGCAAGGACAGAAAAGGGGGACGGCCGATGCGCTGCCCGTTTTGCGGAAACATTGATACCCAGGTAAAAGATTCACGCCCCGCCGAAGATCACGTGTCGATCCGGCGCAGGCGGTTTTGCCCGGCCTGTGGGGGGCGGTTCACGACCTATGAGCGCGTGCAGCTGCGCGATCTCGTGGTGGTGAAAACCAATGGCCGACGCGAAGATTTCGACCGGGACAAGCTGGAACGCTCGATCCGGATCGCACTTCAGAAACGCCCGATTGATCCTGATCGTATCGAACAGATGATCAGCGGTATCGTGCGGCGCCTGGAAAGCATGGGCGAGACCGATATCCCCTCGAAAACCGTGGGCGAGATCGTCATGGAAAGCCTGGCGCGGATTGATACCGTCGCCTATGTGCGCTTTGCCAGCGTCTATAAGAACTTTCAGGCGGCGGATGATTTTGACAAGTTTGTCAGTGAGTTGCGCCCCGAAGATGCGGTCGCCAACCCCAAACCGGACGCGTGAGCGGGTCTGACGCGCGCTTTATGGCCTTGGCCCTGTCGCTTGGTCGGCGGGGGCAGGGCCAGTGTTTTCCCAATCCCGCCGTGGGATGTGTGATCGTGCGCGAGGGGCGGATCGTCGGGCGCGGCTGGACCGCGCCGGGCGGGCGTCCGCATGCCGAGCCACGTGCGCTTGCGCAGGCGGGCGTGGCGGCGCGTGGCGCCACGGCCTATGTCACGCTTGAACCCTGCGCCCATCATGGCGAAACGCCGCCCTGCGCCGAGGCGCTCATCAAGGCGGGCATCGCGCGCGTTGTGGCGCCGTTTGACGATAATGATGCGCGGGTCTCGGGGCGCGGTTTTGCGATGTTGCGCGCGGCGGGCATCCAAGTCACCACCGGGGTGATGGCGCGCGAGGCGGCGCATGATCTGGCCGGCTTTATCATGCGCAACGAATTGGGCCGGCCCTGGCTCACACTCAAGCTTGCCACCTCTTTTGACGGGCGGATTGCCACCGCCACCGGCCATAGCCAATGGATCACCGGCCCGGCGGCGCGGCGCGCGGTGCATGGCCTTCGGGCGCGTCACGATGCGGTCATGGTGGGGGCGGGCACGGCGCGCGCCGATGACCCGACATTGACCGTGCGCGACATGGGCGCGCGGCGCCAGCCGGTGCGCGTGGTGGTCTCGCGCCACCTTGATCTGCCGCTGATGTCCAATCTTGCGCGCACCGCCAAGGAGGTGCCACTCTGGCTGTGTCATGCTCCCGACGCGGATGCGGCGCTCTGCGATGCCTGGGACGGGATCGGCGCGCGGCGTTTGCCCTGTGGCCTGCGCGCTGGACAGATGGATATGGCTTCGGTGTTGCGCGAACTCGGCACGCATGGGCTGACGCGGGTGTTTTGCGAAGGCGGCGGATCGCTTGCCGCATCGCTGTTGTCGGCGGGGCTTGTGGATGAATTGGTCGGATTTACCGCCGGGCTTGCGATCGGCGCCGAGGGCCTGCGAGGGGTGGGGGCGATGGGGCTGGCGCGGCTGGAAGAGGCGGGGCGTTTCACCCTGATCGAGACCCGCGACGTGGGCGGCGACGTGATGCACCGCTGGCAGCGGACCCAACCTTAAAAGCCCTGCATTCTGCGACAGGTGTTGCGCACGACCACAGAGATGTCACAGCTGTTGTGTTGAATTTCCGTGCTCTCCTTGGTCACCAGCCGGGCAAGCTCGCGCCCGGCCAGATCACCGATGGTGCGCGCGGGCAGGCGCACGGTGGTCAATCCCGGCTCCATCTCGCGCGAGCCTTTGAAATCGCCGATCCCGATGATGGAAATATCCTCCGGCACCTTGAGGCCAGAGCGCATCGCCGCATAGATCGCCCCGACCGCCAGAACATCATTGCCGCACAATAGTGCCGTCGGAAGCGGGGATTGAGCAAGCATCCGGGTGACCGCCTCTTTGGTGTCGGCGATGCTATAGGGGGTTTCGACGATCCAGTTTTGAGGGACCGCGCGCGCCAAGGTGTCCAGCACCGACATCGCGCCCTCTTTGCGATCGCGGGCGCGGTCATTATCCGTGATTGGCGGAAAAACCAGACCGATATCGCGATGCCCAAGGTCAACAAGGTGACGCGCCGCCAATTCGCCGGCATGGCGGTTGTCGGCCCCGACGCAGGGCAGGATCGAGGCCTTGTCATAGTTCCAGATCGAGATCGCCGGAATCTCCTGACGCTGGATCAGGTTGTAACTTTCGACCGAATGGTCAAGCCCGATCAGGGCAACCCCGTCGACGCGGTGTTCGAGAAACTTGCGCAACACGCCATATTCGCGCTCAAGGTCATAGCCGTGCGAGGCCACCAAAAGGGTAAAACCATAAGGCTCGACCGCATCCGAAAAGGCCTGAATCACCTCGGCAAAGATGGCGTGATCAATCGTCGGCACCACAAGGCCGATGGTGCCGCTGCGAATGCCGTGGATCGTCTGGGCGGCGCGGTTGCGGATATAGCCAAGGCGGCGTACGGCGGCGTCGATCCTCTTGCGAGTCGCCGGGTTCACCAACTCGGGATGGTTATAGGCGCGCGAGACCGTCGAGATTGACACCTTCGCGGCCTTTGCCACGGCGACGATGTCGGAAATTTTAGGCTTTGTATCAGACATTTACCGCCCATGGTTGCGACGTTTATGAAAACGTTTGCAAAACTATTTTCATCCCCTAGCCTAAGAAGTCAACAAAAGTCCAAACGGGTTGGGAGGCCTTGATGGAATTCCTCTATTATTTTGGTGACGTGTTCACGCCGATCAATTTCGCGCTGTTGATGCTTGGCACCATCGGGGGGCTTGTTCTTGGGGCGACGCCCGGCCTGTCGCCGACCATGGCGGTGGCGCTTTTGATCCCGTTCACCTTTCAGCTTGAGGCGGCGCAGGGGCTGATCCTGCTGGGGGCGGCCTATACCTCGACCGTCGCCGGGGGGGCGGTGTCGGCGATCCTTCTCAAGATCCCCGGCGCGCCGGCCAATATCGCCACCACGCTTGACGGGCACGCGATGGCGCAAAAGGGCGAGGGGGCCAAGGCGCTTCAGCTCAGCTTTCTGGCCTCTGCGGTTGGCGGTGTATTTGGTGTGTTGTTGCTGATCTTCCTGACGCCGGTGCTGGCGCAATGGGCGCTGGCCTTTGGGCCGAGCCATCTGTTTTGGTTGGCGATCCTTGGCGTGACGGTGATCGGCACGCTCGATAGCCGCTCGGTGGTCAAGGGGTTGTTGTCGGGCTGTATCGGGCTTTGGCTGTCGACCATCGGGTTTGACGATATCATGGGCGCGCAACGCTTTATCTTTCACCCCTCGCTTGGCGGGGGCATCAATATCATCGCGGCGCTGATCGGGCTTTTCGCGATCCCGCAGGTGATTGCCATGTTCGCCAAGGGCCGTCGCAATGACGGGGCCGAGGTGATCACGGTGCAGAAACACTCGATCCTTGATGCGATGAAAGAGCTGATGCGCAACAAGCGTGCGATGGGGATCGGCACGATCACCGGCTCGATCATCGGCCTCATTCCCGGTGTTGGCGGCCAAATCGCGGGCCTTGTCGCCTATGATCAGGCCAAAAAGTTCAGCCCGCATCGCGATAAATTCGGCACCGGCCACCCCGAGGGGGTTATCGCCGCCGAGGCGGCCAATAACGCCATGGTGGGGCCAAGCCTCGTGCCGCTTCTGACGCTGTCCATTCCCGGCTCGCCGACCGCCGCCGTCTTGCTTGGCGGGCTGTTGATCCACGGGATTTTCCCCGGCACCGACCTGTTTAATAATCACCCCGATGTGGCCTGGACCTTTATCAACTCGATGCTGATCGGACAGATCCTGATGTGCGTTTTCGGGCTTTATATCGCGGGCATGGCGGCGCGGGTCGCGCAGGTGCCGCAATCGGTGATGGCGGCGGTGGTGCTTGGGCTGGCCGTCTTCGGAAGCTATTCGGTGCAATCGAGCATGGGCGATGTCTATGTCATGGCGGCCCTTGGGGTGATGATGTATTTCCTCGAACGCTTTGGCTTTTCCGCCGCCCCTCTGGTGCTTGGGCTGATCCTCGGGCCGATTGCCGAGGCCAACTTTATCCAGGGCGCGATGATTGCGCGCGCCACGGATGGCCTTGGCCCCTATTTCCTTGTCGGGCCGCTCAATATCTTCCTGATTGCGGTGGTGATCCTGTCGGTTCTCTACTCGGGTTACATGGAGCTGCGCACCCGCCGCTATACCAGCAAAGAGGAGATCATGGCATGACCCCATCCTTGCCGCGTCTTCAGCATATCATCGGCTCGGGCCTCGTGGCCGCCGTTGGTCTTTCGGTCGCCTATGTCAGCTATACCCGGCAACCCGCCGAGGCGTTCCTGTTTCCGCGCCTGATCGCCACGGTGTTCGTGGTGCTGGCGCTCTGGACCTTTGCCAAGGCCTGTCTCGGCTGGACCAAGGTTGGCAATGGCATTTCGATAAGCCAGATGGCCAATCTGACGCCGGGCCTCATCGTGACGCTGATCTATATCTTTTGGGCGGCCAAGGGGCTTGGGTTTTACACAGCCACCGCCATCGCCTTTTTCATCCTGCTGAGCCTTTATGACCCGGCCTCGCACCGCGAGGTGAAATCATGGCTCAGGCGGTTTTTCATAACGGCCTGTTTCGTGGCCGTCATCTACGGTCTCTTCGCGAAACTTTTAAAAGTGTACACACCGCGAGAGATATTCTTCTGAACCGTAACAGCGGCAGAACTCATCATCCCAGGGAGGAACCAACCAATGAAAAAACTACTGGCAGGGGCTGCAATCGCCCTTATGGGCCTGAGCGCATCGGCATTTGCCGACGGTCACGCCAATTACCCCGAACGTCCGGTCATGATGATGGTCAGCTATGGCGCTGGCGGCGCCACCGACTTTCAGGCGCGCATCGTCACCATGACGGCCGGAAATGAGGATGCGCTTGGCATGCCGATTGCCATTCTCAACAAGCCGGGGGCCGGCGGGCGTGTCGGCTGGAACTGGCTTGCCACGCAGGCCGACGCCGATGGCTATACGCTTGGCGCCTATAACGTGCCGCATTTCATCGCACAGTCGATCAAGGGCGGGGTCGAGTATTCCATCGACAGCTTTGAGCCGATTGCCAATTGGGGCGCCGATCCGGCGGTGTTCGTGGTCGGGGCCGACAGCCCGTTCACCTCGATGCAGGACGTGGTCGCCTTTGCCAAGGAAAACCCCGGCAAGCTGACATTCTCGGGCGCGGGGCTTTTTGTCGGTCACCACATCGCGGCGCTTCAGCTTGAGAAGGCGGCAGACGTCAAGATGGCCTATATCCCCAACAACAAGGGCGGCGCCGGCGCCATGAAGGAGGTGATCGCGGGCGAGGTCATGGGCGGTGTCAACAACCTGTCGGATGCCTTCCGCGCCGAGCAGGCGGGCAACGTCAAGATCCTCGGCGTGTTCGATCTTGAACGCAACGCGTTCCTGCCCGACGTGCCGACGCTCAAGGAACAGGGCTATGACATCGACAACGCCTCGGTGAATTTTCGCGGCATCATGGTGCCCAAGGGTACCCCAGAAGGCGTGATCAAAAAGTTGGCCGCGACGGTGCCCGCGATGTTCGAAAACAACCGGGTTGCCGACAAGATGAAAGCGGGCGGCTCGCCGATGAAGGTGATGACCCGCGATGAGGTCAAACAGATGTGGGCCGACCGCGCGGCGACCCTTAAAGAGCTGCTTGCAGGCCTTTGAAACCGCTGATCCCCACCCCGCAATGGTGTGGGGCCATTTCCGACCAAGGACCAAAGACCATGACCGCACCAGACGCCCTTGCCCAAGTCGATGCCATCGTCGCCCGTGCCCGCGCGGCCCAAAAGGCCTATGAGGCGCATGGCTCGCAGGCGCGCTATGATCGCGCCGCACAGGCCGCCGCCTGGGCCATCATGGACCCCGCCCGCAACCGCCATTTGGCCGAACTTTCGGTTGAAACCACCGGCCTTGGCAATGTGGCCGACAAGATCACCAAGAACCACCGCAAGACGCTTGGGCTGATGCGCGACATCGCGCAGGCCAAGACCTATGGCGTGATTTCCGAGTACGACGAGAGCGGCATCACCACCATCGCCCGCCCGATGGGGGTGATCGGCGCGGTGGTGCCCTCGACCAACCCGGCGGCGACGCCGGCCAACAACATCATCAACGCGCTCAAATGCGGCAATGCCATCGTGCTGTCGCCCTCGCCCAAGGGGGTGCCCGCCTGCGAGGTTTTGCTGGGCTATATCCACGCCGAGTTTGACAAGATCGGCGAGGATCATGACCTTGTCCAGATGGTGCCGGCGCCGGGTTCCAAGGACAAGACACAGCGCCTGCTTGAGATCAGCGATCTGATCGTCGTCACCGGCTCGCAAAACAACGTCAAGCGCGCCTATACATCGGGCACGCCGGCGCTTGCGGTCGGGGCCGGCAATGTCACCGTGATTGTCGATGAAACCGCTGATCTGCGCGCCGCCGCCGAGAAAATCACCGCCTCCAAGACTTTTGACAACGCAACCTCTTGCAGCTCGGAAAACGCCATCGTGGTGGTCGATGCGATCTTTGAGCCGTTCATGGCCGAGCTTGCCAAGGTTGGCGGCGCGCATGTGACGGATGAGGCGCGGATCGTGGCGCGCCTCTGGCCCGATGGGCACCTCAACCGCGCGGTGATCGCGCAGGATGCCGACAAGATGCTGGCGGCGCTTGGCCTGGTGGGCGAGGTGCCCGCCAATACCAAATTCCTTGCGGTCGAGACCACCGGCATCGGCCCCGAACATCCGCTTTCCGGCGAAAAGCTGTCGCGGGTGGCGGCCTTGTACCGCGCGCGCGATTTCGAGGATGCCATGGCGATCACCGCCCGCATTCTGGCCCATCAGGGGGCAGGGCATTCCGTTGGGCTGCATTCCACCGACGCCACGCGCGCGATTGCGCTTGGTCAAAGCATTCCGACCTGTCGGGTGATCGTCAATCAGGCGCATTGCTTTGCCACCGGCGGGGCGTTCAACAACGGCATGCCGTTTTCGCTCTCGATGGGCTGCGGAAGCTGGGGCGGCAATTCGATTGATGATAACCTGCATTGGAAGCACTTCATGCAGACCACCAAGGTGATCCGTGAAATCCCCCCGCGCGAACCCAAGGTCGAGGATATTTTCGCCGCCTATTGGCAGGTGGCGGGGCGATGATCCTGGACCTGGACAGCCCGCCAAAAGGCACGGTGCGCGAGTGGCTTGATCATCGGGCGGGCGAGGATGGCGTCGCCTTCATCTTTACCGAGGATGGCACGACGCTGCGCTGGTCCGAGCTTCGCGCCGAGGCGGGGCAAGTTGCGTCACAGTTGACGATGGCGGGCCATGCCAAGGGCGAAAGCATCGCCATCCTGCACCCCAATGGGCGCGCAGGCGTCATCGCAGTTTACGGCGCGCTTTATGGCGGGTTCCGCGCCACGATGATCAACCTTGCCGCCGGGCGCGATGCCATCGCCTATGCGCTTGAGCACAGCGACGCGCGCACGGCGTTTGTGCACGAGAGCGTCGCCGAGATATTCGCCGCCGCGAGGCCCGCGTCGATGACCCGTTTTGTAGCGGGCGCTATCCCGGCGGCGTGGGTGCTGCACGATATTACGCCAAAGGACCACGCGCTTTTGATGTATACCTCGGGCACCACGGGGCGGCCCAAGGGCGTGGTGCATACCCATGCCAGCCTGTTGGCGGGCGGCTGGACCACGACGATTGCGCATGGCTTGCGCCCCGAGGACCGGGGCCTTTGCGTTTTGCCGATCTATCACATCAACGGGCTTTGTGTGTCACTCATGGGGGCGCTTGTGTCGGGCGGCTCGATCGCCATGGCACCGAGGTTTTCGGCCGGGCAGTTCTGGAGCGATGCGGGGG
>JAVVFB010000111.1:0-10644 GCA_032251095.1 Roseovarius sp.
CGTCTTATCAGTGGCATGGCGCAGGCCGTCGTGGTGGTCGAGGCGGCGGCGAAATCAGGCTCGCTTATCACGGCGCGCAATGCGCTTGATCAGGGCCGCGAGGTTATGGCCGTGCCCGGCCATCCGTTTGATGCGCGCGCCAGCGGGTGCAATATGCTGATCCGCGACGGCGCCCATCTGGTGCGCAATGCCGCCGATATCATTGACGCGCTTCCCGTGATCGAAAAGCCGCAGGTCACGCTTCCACTTGATCTTCCGGAGGCACCGCAGCCGCCCACCCGAAGCCTGCGGGAAACGGCGGCCCTGCATGACCAGATCCTGCGCCGTCTTGGCCCCTCGCCGCTCGCCGAGGATCAGCTTATTCGCGATCTTGCCGCCCCGGCCCGCTCGGTTGCGCCTGTCCTTCTCGACCTCGAGCTTGACGGACATATCACCCGCCAACCCGGCGGTTTGCTGTCGCTTGCCCGCTAGGGCGCACCGCGGCACCACCAAAAACACACCGCATTGACAATTCCCCTTGCCAGCCCACATGGTCCGCCGCCATAAGCCTCGTCCAGAGTTGAAAAGGAGTGTCCATGCCCGTTGTCGTTGTCGAATCCCCCGCCAAGGCCAAGACGATCAACAAATATCTGGGCCCCGGATACACCGTTCTGGCAAGCTATGGCCACGTGCGCGACCTGCCGCCCAAGGATGGCTCGGTCGATACAGAAAACGGCTTTGAGATGACATGGGAGATCGGCGCCGACAGCCGCAAACACGTCAAGGCCATCGCCGACGCCCTGAAAGACGACAACGCATTGATCCTCGCGACCGACCCGGATCGCGAGGGCGAGGCGATCAGCTGGCACCTGGAAGATACCCTTCGCAAGCGCAAGGTCATCAAGAAGGACACCCCGGTCAGCCGCGTGGTGTTCAACGCGATCACCAAGACCGCCGTCACCGAGGCGATGAAGAACCCGCGCCAGGTTGATGCGCCGCTGGTCGAGGCCTATCTGGCGCGCCGGGCTCTGGATTATCTGGTGGGGTTCAACCTCTCGCCGGTGCTCTGGCGCAAATTGCCGGGCGCCAAATCGGCGGGCCGGGTGCAATCGGTCTGTCTGCGTCTCATTGTCGAGCGCGAGATGGAAATAGAGGCGTTCAACCCGCGCGAATACTGGTCGCTCAAGGCCTTGTTTACCACGGCGCGCGGCCAGGAGTACGAGGCGCGCCTGACGGTTCTGGCAGGCAAGAAGCTTGACAAGTTCGACCTGAGCAATGCCACGCAGGCCGAGCTTGCGGTTCAGGCGGTCACATCGCGCGCCCTGACGGTCAAGTCGGTCGAGGCCAAGCCCGGCACCCGCAACCCCTCGGCGCCCTTCATGACATCGACCCTGCAACAAGAGGCCAGCCGCAAGTTTGGCATGGGCGCGCGGCAATGCATGAACGCGGCGCAGCGGCTTTATGAGGCGGGCTATATCACCTATATGCGGACCGACGGCATCGACATGGCCCCCGAGGCGGTGATGGCCGCGCGCGATGCGATCAAGGATCGGTTCGGCGAAGATTACCTCCCAAAAGCCCGCGTATGTACAAGAACAAGGCCAAGAACGCGCAAGAGGCCCACGAATGTATCCGCCCCACCGAAATGACCCGCGATGCCGGCAAGATCAAGACCAGTGACGCCGATCAGCGCAAGCTTTACGATATGATCTGGAAGCGCACGCTGGCCTGTCAGATGGCGGCGGCGCGGCTTGAACGCACCACGGTTGATATCGCCAGCGACGACGAACAGGTCGAATTGCGCGCCACCGGTCAGGTGATGATGTTTGACGGATTTTTGCGGGTCTATGAAGAGGGCCGCGATGATGTGTCGGGCGATGACGATGATGATCGCCGCCTGCCCCAGATCACCGAAGGGGAAAAAGCCGCCTTTGCCAAATCCTCGCTGCGCGGGCAATTCGCCAAGGCCAGCGATCAGGGTGACGATGTGATCGAGGTCGCGGGCGGCGCCATGACGCGCAGCGATGCGGCGGTTCTGGCCGCCAATGAGGCCGTGCTTGCGCTTCAGCATTTCACCCAACCGCCGCCGCGTTATACCGAGGCGACGCTGGTCAAGAAGATGGAAGAGCTTGGCATCGGGCGCCCCTCGACCTATGCCAGCGTGATCACCACGATTCAGGATCGCGAATATGTCCGCAAGGAACAAAACCGCCTGATCCCCGAGGATAAAGGCCGGATCGTCACGATCTTCCTGCTGAATTTCTTTCGCCAGTATGTCGGCTATGAGTTCACCGCCAACCTGGAAGAAGAGCTTGACGAGGTCAGCGCAGGCAAGGCCGACTATAAGGATGTGCTCACCCGGTTCTGGCGCGATTTCTCGGTGGCGATTGCCGAAACCTCTGATCTGCGGATCACCGAGGTGCTTGATGTGCTCGACGCCGCGCTTGCGCCCACACTCTATCCGCCACGCGAAGATGGCAGCGATCCGCGCCAATGCCCGCTTTGCGGCACTGGCCAGTTGCATTTGAAAACCTCCAAGACCGGCGGCTTTGTCGGCTGTGGCAATTACCCCGAGTGCCGTTATACCCGCCCGATTGGCGGTGATGGTGCCGATGGCGGTGACCGCGTTTTGGGCGAGGATGGCGGCGATGAGATCAGCCTGCGCTCGGGTCGCTTTGGCCCCTACGTTCAGCGCGGCGAAGCCAGCGAAGATAACAAGAAGCCGCCCCGCGCCTCCCTGCCCAAGGGCTGGCAGGCGGATGCGATGGACCTTGAAAAGGCGCTCACCCTGCTGAGCCTGCCGCGCGAAGTGGGCGAGCATCCCGAGGGCGGCATGATCACCACCAATTTCGGGCGCTTTGGCCCCTATATTCATCACAAGGCCCCGGATGAGGCGAAGGGCGTTTACGCCAACCTCAAGGATCCGGCGGATGTGTTCGAGGTTGGCATGAACCGCGCGGTCGAGCTTTTGGCCGCCAAGCGGGCCAATCCCGGCGGGCGCGGGCGCACGGCGGCCAAGGCGCTGCGCGAACTTGGCGAACATCCCGCAAGCGGCGGTGCGGTCAATGTGATGGAAGGGCGTTATGGCCCCTATATCAAATGGGACAAGGTGAACGCGACCCTGCCCAAGGGCACCGAACCCGCCGATGTCACCATGGATACGGCGGTGGAATTGATTGCCGCGAAAGCCGGCAAATCGGGCAAGGGCCGCAAGACGGCGGCGAAAAAACCCGCCGCCAAAAAGACCGCTGCCAAGAAACCCGCCGCGAGAAAGGCCCCTGCCAAGACAGCGGCGGCCAAAAAGACAGCGGCGGGAGAATAGAGCATGTTGCTCAAAAGTGGGACCCGGTTTTGAGCGATCCGAACATGCGACATCAATAGGTTGGAGCGTGTTGCGTGAATTTGAGTGAACGCAACATGCTCTAGCCTGCCCGCCCTGCCCTGCTGAATGATCTGTCGTGATACGTAGTAACCCTTATTTTCCTGCGATGCCGCGGCGCCCGCGTTGACACGGGCGCATGAAGCGCCGCATACCCGTGGCAACTGAAAGTCAGGAGGGCTACTCATGAAAAAGGTCTATGGCTCGGCGGCCGAAGCGCTGGATGGGCTGCTATTCGAGGGGATGACAATCGCGGCGGGCGGGTTTGGCCTTTGCGGCATTCCCGAACTTCTGTTGCAGGCGATCAAAGAGGACGGGACCAAGGACCTGACCTTTGCCAGCAACAACGCGGGCGTGGATGATTTCGGCATCGGCATTCTGCTGCAAACCAAGCAGGTCAAGAAAATGCTAAGCTCTTACGTGGGCGAAAACGCCGAATTCATGCGCCAATACCTGAGCGGCGAGCTTGAGCTTGAGTTCAACCCGCAAGGCACCCTGGCCGAGCGCATGCGCGCCGGCGGTTGTGGCATCCCCGGCTTTTACACCAAGACCGGCGTTGGCACGGTGATCGCCGAGGGCAAGGAGCACAAGGAGTTCAACGGCGAGACCTATATTCTTGAGGAAGGCATCTTTGCCGACCTTTCGATCGTCAAGGCGTGGAAGGCCGATGAAACCGGCAATCTGGTGTTTCGCAAGACCGCGCGCAACTTCAACCCGCCGGCCGCCATGTGCGGCAAGGTCTGCGTTGTCGAGGTCGAGGAAATCGTGCCGACCGGATCGCTTGACCCCGATCACATTCACCTGCCGGGCATCTATGTGCACCGGATCATTCAGGGCGAGCACGAAAAACGCATCGAACAAGTCACAACCCGCCAGAAGGGAGCCGCATAATGCCTTGGAACCGCGATCAAATGGCCGCCCGCGCGGCGCAAGAGCTTGAGGATGGCACCTATGTCAATCTCGGCATCGGCATTCCGACGCTGGTGAGCAACTATATCCCCGAGGGCGTCGAGGTTACGCTTCAATCGGAAAACGGCATGCTTGGCATGGGCCCGTTTCCTTACGCAGGCGAGGCAGACCCCGACCTTATCAATGCGGGCAAGCAGACGATTACCGAACTGCCCCAGACCGCCTATTTCGACAGCTCGACAAGCTTTGGCATGATCCGTGGTGGCAAGATCGCCATGGCGATCCTTGGCGCCATGGAAGTGGCCGAGAACGGCGATCTGGCGAATTGGATGATCCCCGGCAAGCTTGTCAAAGGCATGGGCGGCGCGATGGATCTTGTGGCCGGCGTCGGCCGCGTGGTGGTTGTGATGGATCACACCTCCAAACATGGCGACAGCAAACTGCTCAAGGCCTGCACCCTGCCGCTGACCGGCACCGGGGTCGTGGACCGGATCATCACCAACCTCGGCGTGCTGGATGTGGTGCCGGGCGGCCTCAAAATCATCGAAACCGCCGAGGGCGTCACCGAAGACGAATTGCGCGCCGCAACCGAGGCGACCATCGTTTGATCTGACACATTATATATAGGGGCCTCTCAGGCGCCTTTGGCCGGGCCGGGATTTTCCCCGGCCCGGCCTTTTTATGGCGACGGGACCGCTCTACTTCATCGCCAGATTAAGAGCGCAGCCATCGCTGATCAGTTCGGGCCGTGTTTTGCACAGGCCGCGTGCCACCTCGTAAGCTGCCAGAACCTTGGGCACATAATCGCGGGTCTCGGCATAGGGCGGCACGCCCTTGTGGGTTTTGACCGCGTTCTCACCAGCGTTATAGCCGGCCAGAGCCATCAGGGCGTCCCCCTCGAATTCGCCGAGCAACCAGTCAAGATAGGCCACCCCGCCCTTGATGTTCTGTTCGGGCAACAGGGCGTCAACCACGCCAAAGCGGCTGGCGGTGGCGGGCATCAACTGCATCAGGCCCTGCGCCCCGGCGCCACTTATCGCGCCCGCGCGCCCACCCGATTCAACCGCGATCACCGCAAGCACCAGGGCGGGCGACACCCGCGTGCCGATGGTTTCGCGCAGGATATGGCGCCCCTCGGCCATGGCGATATCCTGAAGCAGCTGAAGACGCGGTGCGCTTATGCGGCGCCCGGCGGGGGGATTGGTGAGCTGTTTGGTGGCGGCGCTCAGGCGCGCGGCGGCGTCGGCGTCAAGCGCGGGCGGCACCAGATCCCAGAACCAGCTATAGGTTGCGACGCGCGGCGCGGGGGCGTCCTTGGCGTCGTCCTTGGTTGGGGCCGGGCTTGTGGGCGCGGCGCTCTGCGGATCGATCTGCACATTGATTCGACGCTTGACCCCGGCCGCAGGCGGCTTTTGCCGTTTGAAGGTGAATTCGGGAAAAGGCGGCGGATCACCGGCAAGCGCCGACATGGGCCAGCAAAGAGTCGCAGCCACGGCTAAAATTATCAAGATTTTCATTGCGGGCTCTGCTCTGCCTCTGATTGATTGATCACAGTATCGCAAAAGTACGGATTTTTAGCCAGTATTGTCTTGGTTAACAGTGCCCCAGATGCACGATTTTCAGAAAAAGAAAGACCGCAAAAGTAGTTTTTTCATTTTTTTGAATTTTTAATTTGTTTATTTTCAGAACCTTACAAGAAATCTTTCGCATTTATTAATCTATACAAAAATCGCTTTAATGCTGCCCAAATCCCGCCCGATTTCACTGGCTATATTAGGTCATACCACGACGGCAGCCGGCCATTAAAACTCGACGGGCCCTAAACCGAAGCGGTTGTTTAAACTGAGCAAACTGATCCTTTGGAGGGACACACAATGATGACTTTTATCAAAAACTTCACAAAAGACGAAGACGGCGCCGTAACAGTTGACTGGGTCGTTCTGACCGCAGCCGTTGTTGGTCTGGGCGTTGCTGGTGTGGCTTCGGTCAACACCGGTATCACCGGTCTTGCCGGTTCGATCAGCACCGAACTGTCGGGCACCACCATCAAAGATCTCGGCGCTGGCTCATTGGGTCAATAATCTGATCTAGGTCCGGCCCGTCCGGACCGCCCCCTCGATACCAATGGCCACGGATGCAAATCCGTGGCCATTGGCGCGTCTGATGTCCCCACGATGCGCCCCGGACCGAAGAGCGCGAGATCGCCGCGCTGAGTCCCTGTTTTTGACACAATCCCCGGATATTTCGGGTTTTGATTTCGTAACATCACCGAAGAACAGTTTTCGACGGAAAGGAAACACCATGCGTTTGGTATTCGGACTTGTACTTATGCTGGGCCTTGGGCTTGCGGGCATTGCCGTATACATGGCCAAAACCTATATCAACAGTTATCAGGCACAGCTGGCGCTGGAACGCCAGCAACGCGCGCCCAATATCGAAACGGTGGATATTTACGTGGCCGCCCGCGCGTTGAAATACGGCGAGCCGCTGGACAAGACAGCGGTGCGCCTGACCGCTTTCCCGGCGGCGTCGCTGCCGGAAGGTGTGTTCACCAAGCCCGAAGAGATTTTCCCAAAGGGCGAAAACATACCGCGTAGTGTCTTGCGCCGGATGGAGTTGAACGAGCCGGTTCTGGCGGTCAAGGTCACCGCGCCCGGTGAAGATGCCGGCATCACGTCACAGCTTGAAAGAGGCATGCGTGCCTTTGCCATCAGAGTGGATGTGACAAGCGGCGTGTCCGGTTTCCTGCGCCCCGGCGACACTGTTGACATCTATTGGACCGGTGATATCGGGGCGGCCAATCTGCGCACCGCCGAGAATTCAACCGGGGCCGTCACCAAATTGATCGAAACCGGGGTCAAGCTTATCGCGATTGACCAGGTTTCCGACACTGACATGACCGAAGCGGTGATTGCGCGCACCGTCACTGTGTCTGTTCGCCCACAGCAGGTTGCCGCCCTTGCACAGGCACAATCAAGCGGTCGTCTTTCCCTGTCGCTTGTCGGTTCATTGGATGACACCGTCGCCGAGGCAGTCGAGGTTGACCAGCGCCGCCTGCTTGGCATTACGGCAGAAACCAAGGAAGAGCGGGGCACCGCAGAAACCTGCTCTATCCGCACCCGCCGCGGCGCCGAAGTGATCGTGACGCCGATCCCCTGCACCAACTAACGTCAGGGTCAGGCAGATTTTCAGGGCATCCCTTCGGGGGTGCCCTTTGCCATGTCGCGACCATTTCGTCACATCACAGATAAATATGCATAAAAACGCATTGATTCTTGAAAAAAAAATCGAACTCCCTCACAGTAGAGCCAAGTACGGGCGAAAAGACCCGATAAATGAGGCGTGATCGGAAAGGCAGGTCACATGAAAATTCGTAGCTATTTCTGGGCGGCTCTGGCCGGGCTTTGCGTAGCCGTGAGCCCGTTCGCGCCCATGGCGCAAGCCGAGTCTATTCGAGTGGTTCGCAACGGAACTGCCAGCAATCTGAGTGTGCCGATGAACAGGGCTATCGTCGTGGAAAGCGACGTGCCCTTCGCTGAACTAAGCGTCGCGAACCCGGCAATTGCCGATATCTCGACATTGTCAGACCGCACAATCTATGTGCTGGGAAAATCCCCCGGCCGCACGACATTAACGCTTTTGGATGCGACCGGGCGGCTTATCACCAATATCGACGTTCACGTCAGCGCAGATGTTTCCGAATTCAAAGAGCGTCTGCGCCAGATTTTGCCGGGCGAGGCAATCGAAGTGCGCACGGCAAATGACGGCATCGTCATGTCGGGCACGGTTTCAAGCGCGTCACGCATGCAGCGCGCGCTTGATCTTGCCGAACGCTATGCCCCCGAGCGGGTATCGAACCTGATGTCGGTATCGGGCAAGCAGCAAGTCATGCTCAAAGTGCGCTTTGCCGAGATGCAGCGCAGCGTGTCCAAGGCGCTTTCCACTTCCCTCTCGATTGACGGGCGCGGTGGCGGCCTTGGCGTGATCGGCGGCACCAACCGCACCAATACACAAGGCAGTATTCTGAATACGCTCACCGGTGCGGTGCCCTTCGTCAACAACAATAACGGAGCATTCGCTTTTGGCTTTGACGTTGGCTCGGTCGAGGTGGGCATCCTGCTGGAAGCGCTTGAAACCAAAGGCATGGTGCGCACCCTCGCCGAACCGAACCTCACAGCATTGTCCGGCCAGGAAGCCAAGTTTCTGGCTGGCGGCGAGTTTCCCGTGCCGGTGCCTCAGGATTCCGACACTACCACCATCGAATACAAACCCTTCGGCGTCGAGCTGAACTTTACACCGCGCGTCGTCGAAGAAGGAATCATAAACCTTGAACTCGCCGCCGCAGTGTCATCGCTTGATACCGCCAACGGCCTTGTTGCCAATGGTCTGACCATCCCGGCCTTCCGACGCCGTGACACCTCGACCACCGTGGTGCTGCGTGATGGCGACAGCTTTGCAATCGCCGGTCTGTTGCAGGATGATTTCCGCGACACCAACGGTCAGGTGCCATGGCTGGGCGACATCCCAATTCTGGGCACGCTGTTCCGAAGCGCGGATTACCAGCGCTCGCAGACCGAGCTTGTGATCATCGTATCGGCGCATCTTGTTTCCCCCACACGTGGCGAGGCTCTGGCCCTGCCCACTGACCGGGTCAAGATTCCGACCGAAAAAGACTTGTTCCTGAATGGCCGTGTCGCCAAGGGCGTGAAATCAACAGGATCGGTTGGCGAAGTCGCCAAGCAGGATTTCAGCGGCTCTTACGGCTATGTCATGGATTGATCGAAAGGCTGGGGCAATGAAACACTATATCGCAATCGCAGGTCTGATCGCTGCCTCTGCCTGTGCGCCACAGGACGACGTTTATCGCTCTTATTTCGGCGAGGCCGGGGCCCTGGTGGATAATGGCAACTTCGGCGAAGCGGTCATGAACAACCATTTGGTCATGACCGGCGAGAAAAGCTATGTCTATGACCTGTCAAACCGCTTTTCCAACGAAGTCATGAGCACCGTCAACTTCGCCTTCAACTCGGCGCAACTTGACAGTGGCGCGCGCGATACCTTGCGCGAACAGGCCAACTGGATCCGTCAATTCCCCGAGGTACGCTTCCGGGTCTATGGCCATACCGATGCGGTTGGACCAAACAGCTATAACAAGACCCTCGGCATGCGCCGTGCGCAGGCGGTTGTCTCTTATCTCTCATCACAGGGAATCAGCCGTTCGCGGCTCGAGGCGGTTGCCTCTTTCGGCGAAACCCAGCCTCTTATCGTGACGCAAGGGCGTGAACGCCGCAATCGGCGCACCGTCACCGAAGTATCGGGCTTTGTCAAATCGAACCCGATTGTCATGAACGGGCAATATGCCGAGATCGTTTACCGCGAATATATCAATAGTGCCGTGCCCGCCTCTAGCCTGCAAATGGTGGCGAGCGGCGACGCCACACAGTAGCGCGCAATAGGTTTCTCCCTGTTCGGCCACGGTCGAGCCAACTCAAACCCGCCCCAATTGGGCGGGTTTTTTGTGTCTAAAGACCGCACAATTACGATCTTTTGGCCTAAATGTCGCCAACATTACCCGCCATGTTCACTCAGTAATAAGCGCATCCCGATCAATGGGACGCCATGCAGAGCAAATGACTTTTCCATGTCTCGTGGTCGAGTCCGCGCCCTGGATGGCAATGGCAGTAACAGGACCGAATAAATGAGCAGTATTGTGCTAAAGCAACCCGAACCAAGCCCGATCGTGGCCTGCACCATAAGCCGCGATGTGCAAAACTTTGACCTGTTGATCGAGGATATGGAAACAGCCCTTGGTGAAAACTGGGGCGACCTTGGCTTCGCCGAGGCTTTGGCTTTTCTCAATCAGCCCGAGGCCGACTCGCTTGAATTCGTGGCGGTTGCAATTGATGAAACCGACGAGGACGATCTTGTCATGCTCGGCGAGATCATCAAACTGGCAAGCGGCAAGGGGATCAAGGTCATCCTGATCGCCGAGGATGTAAGCCCCGCCGCCCTGCATCAACTGTTGCGTCAGGGGGCGGACGAGTTTGTGCCCTACCCCTTGCCGGAAAACGAATTGAAATCCGCTATCGAGCGTCTGCAAAAGCCGACGCCCGCCGCGACCACCACATCGGCGCATGTCGAGAAGGCGACCGAAGGCGCTGGCGTTCTGTTGGCGGTGCAGGGGCTTGCCGGAGGCACCGGGGCAACGACGCTTGCGGTCAATCTCGCCTGGGAGCTGGCCAATGTGGAAAAGGCCAAACAGGCCGCGTTGGAGGAGCGTGACAAATGGCTCCAGGGCATGTTGGCCGGCACCCTGCCGAGAGGCATGGAGAACTGGTTTTCAACCGATTTCAATCCGTCGCGGGCCCGCTGGAAAA
>JAVVFB010000112.1:0-10644 GCA_032251095.1 Roseovarius sp.
GTATTTTGAATGCAGGTCCATAGCGCGCATTTGTGCGGGTTTTCAGGGGCTTGTCCAGCGCATCGTAAAGCTGCGCAAAACCACGGGAACAATCCCCGAACATCTCTTTATCTTGGCGCAAGCCCGCGCTATTGTGGCGGCCATGAGTACCTATGACGAATCCGACGCCTTTGAAGGCGCCTCTCTTGCGGCCCGCGCCATGGCGGCGCGCCCCTCTCCCTATCTTGACGGGCTCAACCCCGAACAGCGAAAGGCGGTCGAAACCATCGACGGCCCGGTTTTGATGCTGGCCGGGGCGGGCACCGGCAAGACCAAGGCGCTGACCACGCGGATCGTGCATATGCTCAACACCGGCAAGGCGCGGCCCAATGAAATTCTGGCGGTGACCTTTACCAACAAGGCCGCGCGCGAGATGAAAAACCGGGTGGGGCACCTTTTGGGCCAACCCGCCGAGGGCATGCCCTGGCTTGGCACCTTTCATTCGATCTGTGTGAAACTTCTGCGCCGCCACGCAGAGCTTGCGGGCCTCACGTCGAACTTTACCATTCTGGACACCGACGATCAGCTTCGGCTTTTGAAACAGCTGGTGCAGGCGGCGGGGATTGACGACAAACGCTGGCCCGCGCGCGCGCTTGCCGGGGTCATCGACAACTGGAAAAACCGCGCCTGGACGCCTGACAACCTGCCCGCCGCCGAGGCGGGCGCCTATGACGGCAAGGGCCCCGCGCTCTATCGTCAGTATCAGGCCCGTTTGATCGAGTTGAACGCCGTCGATTTCGGCGATCTTCTGTTGCATGTGGTCAGCATTTTTCAGACCCACGACGACGTGCTGGCGCAATACCAACGCTGGTTCCGCTTTATCATGGTGGACGAATATCAAGATACCAACGTCGCCCAATACCTCTGGTTGCGGCTGCTTGCGGCAGGGCACAAGAACATCTGCTGCGTTGGCGATGACGATCAGTCGATCTATGGCTGGCGCGGTGCCGAAGTGGGCAATATCCTGCGGTTTGAAAAGGACTTTCCCGGCGCGGCGGTGATCCGTCTGGAACAGAATTACCGCTCGACCCCGCATATCCTTGCCGCCGCCTCAAGCGTGATTGCCGGCAATCAGGGGCGTTTGGGCAAAGAGCTTTGGACCGAGGCCGAGACCGGCGAAAAGGTCCGCCTGATCGGCCATTGGGACGGCGAGGAAGAGGCCCGCTGGATCGGCGAAGAGGTCGACGCGATGCAGGGCGGCACCCGTGGATTGCGCGGCTTTTCGCTTGATGACATGGCCATACTCGTGCGCGCGTCCCATCAGATGCGCGCGTTTGAGGATCGGTTTTTGACCATCGGCATGCCCTATCGCGTGATCGGCGGCCCGCGCTTTTACGAGCGCATGGAAATCCGCGATGCCATGGCCTATTTCCGGCTTGTGACCTCGCCCGCCGATGATCTGGCCTTCGAGCGGATCGTGAACACCCCCAAGCGCGGCCTTGGCGACAAGGCCCAGCAGAAAATCCAGATGACCGCGCGCGCCAACGGCGTGCCACTTATCGAGGGCGCGCGGATCTTGCTCGCCGAAAAGGGGCTTGGCGGCAAGGGCGCGGTTGAACTTGGCAAACTGATCGACGGGCTCGATCGCTGGTCGAAACTGACCCAAGGCGAATTGCGCCGGGTGGCGCTTGATGCCGATAGCGTTGTGGATGATGGCGGTGAATTCGAGCGGGTGGAATACGGGCCGCCCGAGATGACCCACATTGAACTGGCCGAGATCATCCTTGACGAATCCGGCTATACCGGGATGTGGCAGAACGACAAAACCCCCGAAGCGCCAGGACGCCTTGAGAACCTCAAGGAACTGGTCAAGGCGCTTGAGCAATTCGAGAACCTTCAGGGCTTTCTCGAACATGTCAGCCTGATCATGGACAATGAGGCGGGCGAAGACGGCGAAAAGATTTCGATCATGACCCTGCACGCCGCCAAGGGCCTTGAATTTCCGGTCGTCTTCCTGCCGGGTTGGGAAGACGGGCTTTTCCCCTCGCAACGCTCGATGGATGAAAGCGGACTGCGCGGCGTCGAGGAAGAGCGTCGGCTTGCCTATGTGGGCATCACCCGCGCCGAAGAGGTCTGTACGATCTCCTTTGCGGGCAATCGCCGGGTCTATGGCCAATGGCAAAGCCAGATGCCCTCACGCTTTACCGACGAACTGCCAGAGGATCATGTCGAGGTTCTCACCCCGCCGGGCCTTTATGGCGGCGGCTATGGCGCGGCGGGCATGAACAGCACGCTTGAGACCCGCGTCGCCGAGGCCAATGTCTATAACTCGCCCGGCTGGCGCCGCCTTCAGACCCGCAGCGCCGAGCGCCCCACCCACCAGCCGCGCGAGGCCGCCAATACGGTGATCGACCTACAAGCGGTCAGCGCGCATTCCATGGGCGAGCGTGTCTTTCATCAGAAGTTCGGCTATGGCGCGATCATCGGTATCGAGGGCGACAAACTGGAAATCAAATTTGAAAAAGCGGGCACCAAAAAGGTCGTCGCTCGCTTCATCACAGGCACCGACGATGTGCCATTCTGACCTCTGCCGTCAGCCGATCAGAATTTGAGTATTTAAAGAACGATGAAAGCCGGTGTGTTTCTTCTGGCTTTAAATATCCCCGCCGGAGGCCCGAAACTCTTTTGGACTGACCTTGCGTGAACACGCGCCCTTCCGGGTAAGGGAAGGGCGCGCAGGTTTTAGCCAAGCTCGGCCAGGCGGGCGAGGGCGGCGCGCAACTTGCCCGTCTCTTCCTCGCGCAGGGCAAGGTTTTCGCGTGCCTCATCGACGACCTGATCGGGCGCGGAGGCGACGAATTTGGGGTTGTTGAGGCGACCGCGTAGACCGCCCAGTTCTTTTTCAAGCTTGCCAAGCGTCTTTTCAAGTCGCGCCTTTTCCTCGCCCACGTCGATGATGTCGGCCAGCGGCAGGCCAAAGCTGCCGCCCTCGACCGCGATGGTGACACAGCCCTTGGGGAAGGCGTCGGCATCGCTCAGGCTGTCGATGCGCGCCAGGCGTTTGATCATCGCCTCGTTGCGCTCCCATGCCATGCGCCCGGCCTCTGAAAGCTCGGTTACCAGCACGGGGATGTAAAGTCCGGCCGGCACATGCATCTGCGCGCGCGCAGAGCGGACCTGTTCGATCAACCCGATCACCCAGTTCATCTCGCGGTCGGCTTCGGGGGCGACCAATTCGTTGCCATAGGTCGGCCAATCGGCATGCACCAGCATCGCGTCGCGTTTCTGCGCCAGTGTGTCCCAAAGCTCTTCGGTTACAAACGGCATGATCGGGTGCAAGAGGATCAGGCATTGATCAATCACCCAGGCCATCGTCGCCTGTGTTTCGGCCTTGGTGGCGGCATCGCCATCCATCAAGAGCGGCTTGGAAAACTCCACATACCAGTCACAGACCGTGCCCCAGACAAAGGCATAAAGCGCGTTGGCGGCGTCGTTGAAGCGAAAGTTTTCCAACGCGTCGTCCACCGCAAGCCGGGCCTTGGCGACCTCGCCCACGATCCAGCGGTTGACGGTGGCCTCGGGGGTCGGCACCTGTCCGTCACTGCCGACGGCCTCGTTCATCTCGGCAAAGCGCGCCGCATTCCAGAGCTTGGTGCCAAAGTTGCGATAGCCCGCCACGCGCTGTGTCGAGAGCTTGAGATCGCGGCCCATGGCGGCCATCGCCGTGAGTGTAAAGCGCACCGCATCGGCGCCATATTCGTCGATAAGGTCAAGCGGGTCGATCACATTGCCAAGCGATTTCGACATTTTCTTGCCGGTCTCGTCGCGGACAAGGGCGTGGACATAGACGTGGGAGAACGGCTTTTGCCCGACCACGGCGTATTGCATCATCATCATTCGGGCGACCCAGAAAAAGATGATGTCAAAGCCGGTGATCAGCACCGAGGTTGGGAAATATTTATTCAACTCCTCGGTCTGTTCGGGCCAGCCAAGCGTGCCGATCGGCCAGAGGCCGGACGAGAACCAGGTGTCAAGAACGTCGGGGTCGCGGCTCAGAGGCCTGCCGCCTGCCATCTTGCGGGCTTCGGTCTCGGTGGCGGCGCAATACTGCTTGCCCTGGTCGTCATACCAAACCGGAATCTGATGCCCCCACCAGAGTTGGCGGGAAATGCACCAGGGCTCGATATTCTCCAGCCAATGGAAATAGACCTTGCGATCACTCTCGGGCATGATCGTGACCTCGCCCGAGCGCACGGCGTCAATTGCGGGCTGCACGATCTTGGCGGTGTCAACGAACCACTGATCGGTCAGCATCGGTTCGATCACCACCTTGGAGCGGTCGCCAAAGGGCTGCATGATCGGTTTCGGCTCGACCAGCGGCACAAGCGAGGCCTCGCGCGGATCGCCGCCCTCTTCGGGGGCCACCGGGGTATGCGCGGCCTTGCCAAGGCGCGGATCGTTTTCGGGCACCATGACGGCAAGGCCCTCATGGGTGATCTCGTCAACGACCTTGGCACGCGCCTCGAACCGGTCCAGCCCGCGCAGGTGGTCGGGGATCAGGTTGAGCGTGTCAACCTCGGCGCCGTCGAAGGCGGCGCCATCCGCGATCTCTTGCGCGCGGGCGGCGCAGGTGGCGTAATCGGCACCGTCGTCGCGCATATGGCCCTTGGTATCCATCAGGCGGTACATCGGGATGTTGTTGCGCTTGGCGACCTCATAGTCGTTGAAGTCATGCGCGCCGGTGATCTTGACCGCGCCTGACCCAAAGGTGGGATCGGGGTATTCGTCGGTGATGATCGGGATCAAGCGGCGGTGCTCTTTGGGGCCAACCGGAATTTCACAAAGTTTTCCGACGATTGCGGCATAACGCTCATCCGATGGGTGAACGGCCACCGCGCCGTCGCCAAGCATGGTTTCGGGGCGGGTTGTCGCGATAGAGATGTAATCGCGCTCTTCGCGCAAGATCACGTTGCCGTCTTCATCTTTCTCCAGATACTCATATGTCTCACCGCCAGACAGCGGGTATTTGAAGTGCCACATATGGCCCGGCACCTCGATATTCTCGACCTCCAGATCGGAAATCGCGGTCTGCGTGACCGGGTCCCAGTTGACCAGCCGCTTGCCGCGATAGATCAGGCCCTTATTGTACATATCCACGAAGACCTTGATCACCGCGTTGTGAAAGTTGCCCTCTTCGCCCGCAGGCGCGCTGTCGGCGCCTGACATGGTAAAGGCCTCGCGCGACCAGTCGCAGGAGGCCCCAAGGCGCTTGAGCTGTCCGATGATGGTGCCGCGCGATTTGATCTTTTGCTGCCAGACGCGCTTTTCAAACGCCTCGCGGCCCATTTCAACGCGGGTGGGTTCGCCATTGGCGGCCATGTCGCGTTCGGTCACCATTTGCGTGGCGATGCCCGCGTGATCGGTGCCCGGCTGCCAGAGCGTGTCATGGCCGCGCATCCGGTGCCAGCGCACAAGGATATCCTGAAGCGTGTTGTTGAAGGCGTGCCCCATATGAAGGCTGCCGGTCACGTTGGGCGGCGGGATCATGATGCTGAAGGGTTCGGCACCGGGTTTGGCATTGGCCCCGGCCTTGAACGCTCCGGCCCTTTCCCATGCTTCATAGAGGCGGTTTTCGGCCTCGGTCGCGTTGAATGTCTTTTCCATCGCCATGACGTTGTTTCCTGCGCATTTGCGGTTTGCCTGACGTCTAGCGAATGCAGCGCCCGAGTGAAAGACCAGAGCGGCAGTTTGTTGGGCTTTGGGTGGGTGACACAGGCGGCATTCGCGGGCAAAGTGAGGCCAGAACAGATAAAGGGCAGGGCATGGACGGGATACGGCAATGGTGCATCGCGCCGGGGAGAGCGGCAGAGAGTGTCAAGACCGAGAGCGGCACATTTGCGCAGGCGCGGGAGGGCGGGTTCACTTGGGTGCATGTGAATTGCGCCCAGCCGGGGGCGCGCGACTGGCTTGAGGGCGCGCCGCTAGAGCCGCTGATCCTGCGCGCGCTTCTGGCGCCTGAAACGCGGCCACGGTGCACCCCCCATGGCGAGGGGGTGTTGCTCAACCTGCGCGGCGTGAACCTTAATCCCGGCGATGAGGTCGAGGATATGGTGTCGCTGCGCATGTGGGTCAGCGAAAGCCTTGTGGTGACGGTTCAACTGCGCCGCCTGATGGCGGTGAGCGATGTGCAGGATGGTGTCGAGCGCGGGCAGGGCCCCGATGGCGCGGGTGAATTGGTCGCACGGCTTGCGCTGCGGTTGGCGGATCGGGTCGAGCCGGTGGTGGCGGGGCTAAATGAAAAGGTCGATCTGCTAGAGGATCAGGTGATCGAGGGGCTGAGCGCGCTGAGCCGACGGGATCTGGGTGATATCCGCCGCGTGGCCATTGTGCTGCGCCGCCATATGGCGCCGCAGCGTGATGCGCTGAGCACGTTTGAAATCGAGGATATGGCATGGCTGCGCCCCCATGACCGCAGCCGGTTACGCGAGGCGACAGAGCGGATGACGCGGCTGGCCGAAGAGCTTGATGCGATCCGTGACCGCGCGCAGGTGGTGCATGATCAGATCATGGATGCCCGCGCCGAGGCGATGAACAGGCAGATGTTGTTGCTCTCGGTGGTGGCGGCGATTTTCCTGCCGCTTGGGCTTTTGACCGGGCTGTTGGGGATCAACGTGGGCGGGATGCCGGGGGCGGATAATCCGAATGCGTTCTGGATTGTCTGCGCCGGTCTGGTCTCAATCGGGCTCGTCCTGATGCTGGTGTTCTGGCGGGCGGGTCTTTTGGGGCGGCGGTAGACAAGATTTTTCTGCGAAAAATCTTTGGCCAAGAAAATTCGGCGAATTTTCTTGGGTGGCGGCGGATCAGGCGCCGCGATCCAGTTTGGTAGACAGATGAATGAGGCTTTCCGAGCTGCGCACGCCCTTGGCCTCGCCGATACGGTCAAGCGTTTCGTCAAGCTCTTGGGTGGTCGTGGCCTCTAGCGTGACAATCAGGTCAAACCGCCCCGAAGTGGTATGCACGCGGCGCACCTGCGGCAGGGATTTGAGCCGCGCCAGAACGGCCGGACCAGAGCGCGGCTCGATGCTGACAAGGGCGGTGGCGCGCAGGGCCGGGCGGGCCTTTTGCCCAAGGCGCAGGCCATAGCCCTGTATCACGCCACTTGCCTCGAGCCGGTCAATCCGGGCCTGAACGGTGGTGCGCGCAAGGCCAAGCTTGCGCGCCAATGTGGCCACGGGCAGGCGGGCATTTTCCGCCAGGTGGGCCAGAAGATCGCGATCTGTTTCGTCAGTTTGCATGTATCTGCCTGCATTTTGCCGAAAAACTACGTCACCTTAAACGATGTACCGCGATGAATCGACGAAAATTCAGGGCACACTTAAAGGAAAAGAGCAGCACGAGGTTTCCCCATGCGCAATTCCCCCAATTGGCCCGACCCCCACACCCATATCCTGCGCCATGCGCCGGATAAAGCCGTGCTTTATTTCAGCCCAGACATGCTTCAGGCCACGGCGCGGCGGTTTCAGGCAGGATTTTCCGGGCTGGTGACTTATGCGGTCAAGGCCAACCCCTGCGAGGAGGTGCTCGCCAATCTGGTGGCGGCGGGGATCGGCGCATTTGACGTGGCCAGCCCTGCGGAAATGCGTGCGGTGCGGCGGGTCTGCCCGACGGCGGTTTTGCACTATAACAATCCGGTCCGCTCGCCTGCAGAGGTTGCTGTGGCTGTCGAGATGGGGGTGCGGTCATTTTCGATTGATTGCCTTGGCGAGCTGGACAAGCTGACCGGTCATGTTGCGTCGGATAGTGAGATAAGCGTGCGCCTTGCCTTGCCGGTGCGCGGGGCAGCCTATGATTTTGGCGCGAAATTCGGTGCCGGACCCGCGCGCGCGGCAGAGCTTTTGCAAGAGGTGGTAAAGCGCGGCTTTACCCCCTCGATGACCTTTCATCCCGGCACCCAATGCGCCGATCCGGCAGCTTGGGGCGCCTATATCGGCGTTGTGGCCGAGGTGGCCAAGGTGGCGGGTGTGCGCCTTGCCCGGCTTAACGTGGGGGGGGGCTTTGCCGCGCATCGTGTCGGCTCGGCCCCCGATCTTGAGGCCATTTTCGCCCATATCCGGGCCGAGGTGGGCCGCGCTTTCGGGAATGCCGCGCCGGAATTGATCTGCGAGCCGGGCCGCGCGATGGTGGCTGAGGCCTTTACCCTGGCGGTGCGCATCAAGGCGTTGCGCGACTGTGGCGCGGTCTTTCTGAATGACGGTGTGTATGGCGGGCTTACCGAGATGCGCGATATCGGCGCGCCTGATCGGATCGTGGTGATGGCGCCCGACGGCACACCGCGCACCAAAGCGCCGCGTGCCCGCGTCATCTTTGGCCCAACCTGTGACAGCATTGACCGCCTGCCTGATCCGCTGGCCTTGCCCGGTGATCTGCAAGAGGGGGACTATCTGCTGATTTCGGGCATGGGCGCCTATAGCCAAAGCCTGAGCACCGGCTTTAATGGCTATGGTTTGAGCGATGTGGTGAACGTGGCCACGGCTTAGGCGCGCGGCCTCTGGACTCGGGCGGTTGTCGGGTTAGTGTTCCTATCAAATCGGATAGGGGACAGGCGATGGAAAAATTCGGGAAAAGCCAGCCGGTCACAAGGGTCGAAGACGTGCGGTTTCTGACCGGGCGGGGCCGTTATGTCGATGATATCGCGCCCGATGGGGCCTTGCGCGGCCATGTCTTTCGCTCGAACCTGGCGCATGGCGTGATCACCGGCCTTGATCTTGACGCCGCGCGCGCCGCGCCGGGCGTGCATCTGGTGCTGGGCGCCGATGATCTGGCCAAGGCCTGCATCACCGAGGGGCTTGCCTTTAATCTTGTCACCAATCGCGACGGCACCAAGGGCGCGGCCCCGCGCCGCCCGCTTCTGGCCGAGGGGCGGGTGCGCTTTGTCGGCGAGCCGGTGGCCTTTATCGTGGCCGAAACGCTTGATCAGGCGCGCGACGCGGCCGAATTGATCGCGTTCGATTGTGATGATCTTCCTGCGCAAATGGCGCTTGCGGAGGGGGGCGAAGCCTTGCACCCCGAGGCACCGACAAACTGCGCTTTTGACTGGGAGATGGGCGACAGCACCGCCGTTGAGGCGTCCATTGCAGAGGCGGCGCATGTGGTGCGCCTTAGCGTGGCCGACAACCGGGTCATTTCCAATTCGATGGAGCCGCGCGGCTGTTTTGCCGAAATGCAGGATGGGCGGCTTCATCTCTCGGTCAACGCCCAGGGGGTCTGGGGCACCAAGCGCAATCTGGCGCGCATTCTGGGGATGAAGCCAGAGGCGATCCGCGTCACCAACCCCGATGTGGGCGGTGGTTTTGGCACCAAGGCGATGGATTACCCTGAGACGTTTCTGACCGCCCATGCGGCGCGCAGGCTTGGCCGCCCGGTGCGCTGGATGTCAGAGCGTGGCGAGGCGATGCTGAGCGACAATGGCGCGCGCGCATTGGAACATGATCTGGTGATGAGCTTTGACCGTGATCTGCGCATCACCGGATACCGCGTTGATACGCGCTGTGATCTGGGGGCGTACAATAGCACCATGGGACAGGCGATTCAGACCGATCTTTTTGCCAAGGTCCTGATGGGCGCCTATGATGTGCAGGCGACCTATCTGCATGTGGAAGGGTTTTATACCAATACCACGCAAGTCGATGCCTATCGCGGGGCCGGGCGCCCCGAGGCGATCTATGCGCTTGAGAGGATCATGGACCGCGCCGCGCGTGAACTTGGGGTTGATACGTGGGAGTTGCACCGCCGCAATTTCATCCGGCCAGAACAGTTTCCATATCTGTCCTCCACCGGCGAAACCTATGACGTGGGCGATTTTGACCGGGTGCTGACCCGCGCCGAGGACTTTGCCGACCGCGCAGGCTTTGCCTTGCGCCGCGCCGAGAGCCGCGCGCGCGGGCGGCTGCGCGGGATGGGATTGTGTTACTATATAGAAAGCATTTTGGGTAATCCTAGTGAAACGGCGAAGGTTGAATTTCACAAGGATGGGCGCGTGTCGATTTATGTGGGCACTCAAAGCAACGGACAGGGGCATGAGACGGTCTATGCCCGTTTCCTTGCCGATCAGACCGGCATCCCGATGGAGATGATCCGCGTCATTCAGGGCGACAGCGACCTGATTGCCAATGGCGGCGGCACCGGCGGGTCGCGCTCTGTCACCACGCAGAGCAACGCGACGCTGGCCACCGTGGCGCGGATGATCGAGGCCTTCACGCCTTATCTGGCGGATAAGATGGGCGTGGCGGCGGGCGATGTCAGCTTTGACGACGAGCGGTTTCGCGCGTCGGGATCGAACCTGACGCCGACGCTGATCGAGGCGGCAGAGATGGCGCGGGCCGAGGGGCGCAGCGACCTTTTGGTGCATGAGCAAACTGCCACCCTGCCGGGGCGCTCCTATCCCAATGGCGCGCATGTGGCCGAGGTCGAGGTTGACCCTGAGACCGGCGGGATCAGCGTCGAACGCTACACGGTGGTTGATGATTTCGGAAACCTTATCAACCCCTTGCTGGCCGAAGGTCAGGTGCATGGCGGGGTGGCGCAGGGCATCGGTCAGGCGCTTTGGGAGCATGTGGTGCATGACGGTGACGGCCAACTGCTCACGGCAAGTTTCATGGACTATGC
>JAVVFB010000113.1:0-10477 GCA_032251095.1 Roseovarius sp.
ATGTCGCGTTCACTCAAATTCGCGCGACACACTCTAACCAATTGATGTCGCATGTTCGGATTGCTCAAAACCGGTTCCCACTTTTGAGCAACATGCTCTAGCTGATGTAATCCTGATAGGCGGTCTCATCCATGTACTCGTCCATCTGCGCCAGATCGCTTGGCTTGATCTTGAAGAACCAGCCATCCCCCAGCGGGTCATCATTCACCTTGCCCGGCGTGTCTGCGAGCACGTCGTTGACCTCGACGATCTCGCCATCAATCGGGGCCATGATATCGCTTGCGGCCTTGACGCTTTCGATCACGACAACTTCGTCATCCTTGGTAACAAGGGTGCCAATTTCGGGCATCTCGACAAAGACGACATCGCCAAGCTGTTCGCTGGCATGTTCGGTGATTCCGACCACCACAAGGTCGTCTTCAACGCGCAGCCATTCGTGTTCTTCGGTAAATTTCATGCTCTTCTCCCTGATGATGTTCAGCGTTTGAAATTGGCAGGTGTAAACGGCAGTTTCGCCACCTTGACCGGCATGCGCTTGCCGCGCACTTCTCCGTAAATGACTGTGCCCTCGGTTGCCAAGGGCCTGGGCAGATATCCCATCGACATCGGCGCCTCGATTGTTGGCCCGTAAGCGCCCGAGGTGACCTGACCCACCGGCTCGCCGCCCTCGGCATTCTCGAACAGCGGCGTGCCCTCGCGCATCGGCGCGCGCCCTTCGGGGCGCAATCCGACGCGGGCGCGCGCCGCGCCATTGACCATCTCGCCAAGGATACGCTCGGCACCGGGAAAGCCGCCCTCGCGCGCGCCACCCGCGCGACGCACTTTCTGGATGCCCCAGACCAGGCTCGCCTCGACCGGGGTCGTGGCCTCGTCAATGTCATGGCCATAAAGACAAAGCCCCGCCTCAAGGCGCAGGCTGTCGCGCGCGCCAAGGCCGATGGGCTCGACCTCGTCATGCGCCAACAAGGCGCGCGCAAGGGGTTCGGCCTGTGCCTCGTTCACCGAAATTTCATAGCCGTCCTCGCCGGTATAGCCCGAGCGGGAAACCCACAGCGCGCCAAATTCCGAGGCGAAAATGCCCACATCCATGAACCGCATCGCCGCGACGCCGGGCACCATGCCCTCAAGCACCGCCTCGGCGACCGGCCCTTGCAACGCCAAAAGCGCGCGATCGGTGATTTCCTCGACCTCGCAGCCGGGCAAGCGCGTGCGCATGTGGGCGATATCGCCCGCCTTGCAGGCGGCGTTTACCACGACGAACATGTGATCTCCGCGATTGGCCAGCATCAGATCATCCAGAATGCCGCCCTCGTCATTGGTGAAGAACCCATAACGCTGGCGCATCTCGCCAAGGCCCATAAGATCGACCGGCACAAGCGCTTCCATTTCGGTCGCGACCTGCGCATAGCCGCCGGGCGCGCGCAGGATCACCTGCCCCATATGGCTTACATCGAAAAGCCCGGCCTTGGCGCGGCAATGCAAATGTTCCTTCATCACACCCGCCGGATATTGCACCGGCATGTCATACCCGGCAAAGGGCACCATCTTGGCGCCCAGTTCCCTGTGCAGTGCATTCAGTGGCGTTGTCAGCAAATCAGCCATCTGCATCCTCCCTTACCTTTGGGCCCGGATAATCAGATGATCACACCGGCACCGTTACGACGCATTGGCCCTGAAAGCCGCGTCACGATGCCCCCTCTGTCCTTGTGCCTGAGATCGCTATCCCTTCGGCGCCCCGGCACATATCCGGGGTCTCTTCAGAGTGTCTTGATGTCGGACAGGTCCTTGCGCCTGAGAGATTCCGGGGCGGTTGCTCCTTCGGCACTGGCTCGGGCCAGTTCTCCCTATCCGATCTGGGTGTACGCTAGTATACGGCCCGCGCTGCTTCAAGCCCGATTCATACAGGCCGGTGCGGAAAATATCTCAAACAGCGCCGCGTTGCCGCAGACCAGAGCATCCAGCGTGATTTCGTCAAGATGGGCATAGAATGCCTCGACCGCGTCGGACAGCGCCAGACGCAACCGACAGGCATCGACCAGCGGGCAGGTATTGTCGGCATCGGCAAAACATTCCGCCACCGGCGTCTTGGCCTCAATCGCGCGAAACACCTCGCCGACGGTGATCGCACTCATCGCGCGGCCAAGCATGACCCCGCCGTGCCGCCCGCGCTGAGTATGCAAAAACCCAAGCTGAGCCAGCTTGTTGATGACCTGCGCCAGATGACTTTCCGAGGTATTGCAGCGCTCGGCAATCTCGGCCTTGGTGACCATCCGGCCCGGATTGGAACCACAGAACATCAAAAGCCTGATGGCGATATTTGCACGTTTGGTGACCCGCATGGCGAAACCGCCCCCTTGCTTGAATGTTGCCAACTTTGCCTGCAAACTCCTCCGCGACCATGATTCAGATCAAAAGGCCGCGTTATAACCTCACTTATCGATGCATATTTCTTTGGCTATGGCAGCCTTGTGAACCGCGCCACGCATGTGTTTGACGCGGCCCATCCCGCACAGCTTTGCGGCTGGCGGCGGGTCTGGCGGCACACAGAACTGCGCCCGGTGGCCTTTTTGACGGTGGTGCCCGACCCTGCCAGCACCATCGACGGGCTGATCGCGGCGGTGCCGGGGGCGGATTGGTCCGCGCTTGATCTGCGCGAGGCGGCCTATGCCCGCGTACCCGCACAGGATCAGGTCACTCACCCCCTGCCCCATCGCCCCGATATCGCCGTCTATAGCATCCCCGAGGGCGCGCATGGCACGCCAAGCACCGCGCACCCGATCCTGTTGAGCTATATTGATGTGGTCGTTCAGGGGTACCTGCGCGAATTCGGCCCCGAGGGCGTGGCGCGGTTTTTCGATACCACCCATGGCTGGGAGGCGCCGATCCTTGATGATCGCGCCGCGCCGCGCTATCCGCGCCACCAAACCGTGAACGCGGCCGAGCGCGCGCTTGCCGACGACCACCTTGAGCGCGTGAACGCCCGCCTGATCCGCGAGGGCATATAGGCATATGGACACGGGCCCCGCCCCGCGCCACACTGGTGCCAAAAGGGCGTCATCCGCGTGAAACTTCAGCTTCTTTCAACCACCGGCATGACCCTTTTGCGGATGAGCCGAAAGCTCTGGATAAGGGTCGCGCTCATGGCGTTTCTGGCGGTGCTGGCCTCGGCCATCGCGATCCTGTTTGAGGGCTATATTCCCATCGGCCTTCAGGACCGTTTTGCCGCCGATGCGGTGCTGCCGATCCTGACGATCCTTGCCTCTGGCATGCTCGCGGTCAGCACGTTTTCGCTCAACGTCATGGTCACGGCGCATAATGCGGCCGCCGGTCAGGCGACGCCGCGGGTGCATCGCATTTTGCTGGCCGACACCACCACGCATACGGTTCTGGCCACCTTTATCGGCGCTTTTGTCTATTCGCTCAGCGCGATCATCCTGTTCAAGGCCGGATTTTATCCCGACGGCGCCAGCGTTCTTGTGCTGGGCTTTACCGTGGCGGTGGTGGTGCTTGTCATTCTGGCGCTGTTGCGCTGGATTCATCACCTCAGCAATCTCGGAAGCATGGATGCCACGCTGGCCTCGACCGAAGAGATCACCCGCACCTGTCTTATGCGCACCCGCCGCCTGCCCTCGCTTGGCGCGCAGCGGTTGACGCGCGACACGGTTTTGCCAAGTGACGCAGAGCCGCTCGCGTCGCGCGCCACCGGCTATGTGCAATTCATCGACCTGCGCGCCATCAGCGCCAAGCTGACCCGCGATCAGATCCGGGTCTATCTTTACGTGCGCCCCGGCGACTATGTGATCAAAGGCCAGGTGATCGGCCATACCAGCGGGCTTGGTGAGATGGCGGAAACCCTGATCACCAAAAGCCTGACCATCGGGCGCCATCGCACCTTTGAACAGGATGCTTCTTACGGCTTGCTGGTGCTGTCGGAAACCGCATCACGCGCCCTGTCGCCGGGCATCAACGATCCGGGCACAGCGATTGCGGTGATCTGTCGGCAGGAAAAGCTGTTGCTGGACTGGGCGCATGGCACACCCGATAGCGATATGCCGCTGTTTCCCCGGTTGTTTCTGCCAGATGTGTCGCGCCGCGCACTGATTGAAAACGCCTTTGCCAGCACCGCCCGCGACGGGGCCGGGATGATCGAAGTGGCACAGCGGCTTCAGGACGCGCTGCGCCGATTGTCAGAGGTGCCCGAGCCCGAACTTGCCGATGCGGCGCGCGATCTGGCCGCGCGCGCGCTTGACTATGCCGATCTGGCCTTGCCGCTGGAAAGCGAAAAACAGCGGCTGCGCGACCGGAGTGACCCCCCTAGCCCTTGGCCTTGATCACCTGCAACAGCGGCAGAACCTGTGACATGTCGGGGCCGTGCGCCTGCCCGGTCAGTGCCTTGCGCAGCGGCATGAAAAGACCGCGCCCCTTGCGCCCGGTCGCCTCTTTCACGGCGGCGGTCCACTTGCCCCATGTTTCGGTGTCATGCGGGCCTTCGGGCAAAAGCGCCATCGCCTCGGCGATAAAGGCGCGGTCCTCGTCCTCGATCACCGGCTCTGCGCCATCGCGGAACAACGCCCACCACGTTGCAAGATCCTTGCGCGTGGTGATGTTTTCGCGCGTCACCTGCCAGAATTGTTCGGCCTGCTCGGCGGGCACGCCAACCTCGGCAATGGTATCGGCCATCGCGTCAAGCGGCAGCGCCGCAAGATAGCGCGCGGTCAGCGGGAACAGGTCCTGTTCGTCAAACTTGGTCGGGGCCGCGCCAAAGCGCTCGATATCAAAGCCCTCGATCAACTCGGCCATATCGGTGCGAAGCTCGATCGGGTCGGACGAGCCAAGCCGCGCCATCAAGCTCAGCAGTGCCATCGGCTCGACGCCCTGCTCGCGCAGATCGCGCAAGGACAGCACGCCAAGGCGCTTTGAAAGCGCCTCGCCCTGCGGCCCGGTCAAAAGCGAATGATGCGCGAATGCCGGCGGGGTGCCGCCGAGCGCATTGATGATCTGAATTTGCGTCGCCGTATTGGTCACATGATCCGAGCCGCGCACCACATTGGTCACGCCCATTTCCACGTCATCCACCACCGAGGCCAGCGTATAAAGCACCTGGCCGTCGCCGCGGATAAGCACCGGGTCGCTGACCGAAGCGGCGTCAATCGAGATATCGCCGAGAATGCCGTCGTTCCAATTGATGCGCTCCTGATCAAGCTTGAAACGCCACACGCCATTGCCACGCTCGGCGCGCATCGCGTCTTTTTCGGTCTCGCTCAGGGCAAGGGCTGCGCGGTCATAAACCGGCGGGCGCCCCATGTTGAGCTGTTTCTTGCGCTTGAGATCAAGTTCGGTCGGGGTCTCGAAAGCCTCGTAAAACCGCCCCATCCCACGCAGTTGATCCGCCGCCTCGTGATAGCGGTCAAGCCGCTCTGACTGGCGCTCTGTGCGGTCCCAATGCAGGCCGAGCCATTCCAGATCGTATTTGATCGCGTCGACATATTCCTGCTTGGAGCGCTCGGGATCGGTGTCGTCGATCCGCAAGATGAAACTGCCTCCCGCCTTGGCGGCGATCATGTAATTCATCAGCGCGGTGCGCAAATTGCCGACATGGATATATCCGGTGGGCGACGGGGCAAATCGGGTGGTGGTCATGGGCTTCTCCTGCTTCGCGGTGGATGTGTCACAGGCGCGCGTCATTGTCCAGAAATCCCCGCTTTTGCGCTGTCGCCGTTAAATATCAGACCTCGGCGCCTCAAAAAAGCGTGAGCCGCTAGGCGTATGCGCAAAATGCCCTATCCTGTGTTTCAACAACAGGAGGAATCACATGACCAGAACGACCCTCACCCGCCGCAGCCTTTTGACCGCCGCCGCCGCCGCGCCTTTGGCCGCAAGTTTTAGCCCCGCAAGCGCGGCCGCCCCGATGATGGGGGCGTCAACCACGCGTCATAACCGCTTTGTGCTTGGCGATTGCGAAGTGACCGCGCTTTTGGCCGCGACCGCGCCGCGCCCTGATCCGCATTCGATTTTCGGCCTGAACGTCAGTGCCGATGCGTTCAACGAGGTCTCTGCCGCCGCCAATATCCCCACCGATGCGGCCCAGTTCTTTTTCACCCCGACCGTGGTGAATACCGGTTCTGAATTGATCCTGTTCGACACCGGGCTGAACCCCGATGCGATCACAAGCGCGCTGAATGAGGCCGGCTATACCCCCGATCAGGTCGATGTTGTGGTGCTGACCCATATGCATGGCGATCACATCGGCGGGCTGATGCGCGAGGGGGGCGAGGCGACATTTGCGAATGCGCGCTATGTCACCGGCAGCACCGAGTTTGATCATTGGGCGGCGGCCGGGAACGAACGTTTTGACGCCAACATGCGCCCGCTGGCCGAAAAGACCACGATGATCGGCGATGGCGCAACTATCGCCCCAGGCATCACCGCCATGGCCGCCTTCGGCCACACACCGGGGCATATGACCTATATGATCGAAAGCGGCGGCAAGTCGCTTTTGCTGGCGGCCGATTTTGCCAACCACTATGTCTGGTCGCTGGCCAATCCCGACTGGGAAGTGAAATTCGACATGGACAAATCCACCGCCGCCGCAACCCGGCGCCGCATTCTCGGCATGCTGGCCAGCGACAAGATTCCGTTCATCGGCTATCACATGCCCTGGCCTGCGGTCGGCTATGTCGAGTCCAGGGATGGCGCGTTTACCTATGTGCCAAGCAGCTATCAACTCATGCTCTGATCTTAATGCAATGCATTAGCATTGCACATCAAGCAGTTGTTATAAAACAAGAATGCTCGCAAAATAAATCATGGCGAGCATTCTTGTTGCGATCCGGCGTCAGAGTTTTCCCGCCGCCTCAAGCCGTTCCCACGCAAATTTCAAATAGTCGCTGCGAAAGGAATGCCCGCCCGGATGCAGGCAAAAATCAAGGATGTCCCCCTTGGCATTGCGTTTCAATTCACAGCTCAACCCCTTGGCGTTCATCTTGCCGGTCGGGCTGAACCCGCCAAGGTTTTGATACATTTCAAGGGCTTCGGCCACGTCGCCCTGATGTGTCTCAAGGATCGCGCGCCCGGCAAGCGGCACGGTCGGGTCCGAATCGCCATGAATATGCACAAGACTGGCCGCAGGCGTGGCGCAATTATCCGGCGGCTCCATCCAGAATGTGCCGGAAATGGCGGCAAAGCCGGCAAAGCGCTCGGGCATGGTACAGGCCAGATTCCAGACCATCATTCCGCCTGCGGAAAACCCGGCCGCCATGATGCGCCTGTCATCAATCGCAAACCGCTCCGTCACGTCCTGCAACACGGCTTCGACATAGGTGAACTCTTCTGAGCCGTCGGCCTCCATATGGCGCGGCGCATAGGGAATGACCCAATCCTCATCGGCCGACTTGAGCGCGATCAGCGCCAATCCCATATCCGAAAGAACGCGCCGTAAGCCCTTGTTTTTCATCACAGCCGCCGCAGAGCCGCGATAGCCATGGGCAAAGACCACTGCCCCCATGGGCGCGTTATTCGCATGGCCCTCCGGCAAGGCAATCCGGTAATGACGATCCCCAAGCCGACAATCCGTATCCGCCCCGCAGGCCTTGGTCAGGCTTGGCGCGACAAGCAGCAAGGCACCGAGGAAAAAGGCCGGTAATCGCATGAGAAATCTCCTTCTGGGTGCCGTATTACTGTGCTTTGGGCGTGCTGAAAAGCAAGTCACAAGCGCGTGCCCGACCGGCGGTTGCGTTGCATTGTCGGTAAAATGATCGGCGCGTTCGATGGTTTGGTAACCTTGAGGGGCTTTCATCCTGCGATGTGTGACCCGCCCATCCAAGGAGGCCCCTTTATGACCCGCATTATTCTGCCCGCGCTTATGGCCTTTGCCATGCTGCTCGGCACCGGCGCACAGGCGCAATCCCTGACCGAGGTCAGGACCACGCTTCAAGCCGCCCTACAACGCAACCTGAGCCGCACGATGATCGACGGCGCGCTGCCGTATCTTGATCTTCAAAGCGGCGAAGTGACCCGCTTTTACCCGACCGAGAACCACGAGGTGATCCTGCGGATGAATGACCTTTACGTCATGTGCGCAACACTGGCGACGGACGACGGCAAGGAAACGACCGTTGATTACTACATGGCGCAAAATCGCGGCAGCTATGGGGTTATTCGCACCGAAATCGGCAATCGCGCGCCAATCAAGGCCCTAATCAAGGCGGGCAAGGCGGTCCGGCTGGAGTAATCGGATGGCCACGTCAGAGAGCGCTACTTTGCACACGCCGACCCTCGGGCTTTATCTCAAGCTGACTGCGGTGATGGTGCCCACTTTTCTGCTTTTTGCGGCGGGGGGGCTCTTGTGGATCAGCGAAAAGAACCTGCTGCGCAGTGAAGAGGCGATGGCGATGCGCATTGGCAATGCCACCGCGCGCGTCGGCGGGGCCCTGGAACGCTTCAGTGACCAAAGCGACGGGCCGGTCGACTGGTCAAGCCCATTCGTGACAGACCTCATGCAGACCATGCTGGGCGATCCGGCGATCCGCTGTGTCGAGCTGACCGATCCCGAAACCGGCAAGGTGCTTGCGGTCGTGCCACAAGGGCTTGGCTGTCAGGGTAGCGACACGGCGCTGTCTCTTCCCTACGAGGTTTATTCCTGGCCGATCACGCAAATGGTAACCCGGTTTGACGAGCGCGAAATCGCCACCGTCAAACGCTATCAGCGCGATTTCACGCTGCTTTTGCTGGCCGGTGGCATCCTGATCGCCACTTTGGCCAACTGGATATCCTTTCGCGTCATCGTCGGCCGCCCCTTGCGCGCATTGATCGCCCGGCTTGAGGATGCCCGTCAGGTGGCCGTTGCCGCCAATCAGGCGAAATCGGCCTTCCTCGCCAAGATGAGCCACGAGATCCGTACGCCGATGAATGGCATCATCGGCATGGCCGATATGCTTGACGAAACCGAGCTGACACGCGAACAGAAAAGTTATGTCACCACGATGGTGCGCTCGGGGGATGCGCTTTTGACGATCATCAACGACATTCTTGATTTCTCGAAAATCGAGGCCGGCAAGCTGACCCTTGCGCAAGAGCCGTTCCGCCTGCGCGAGCTTGTCGAGGATGTCACGCAATTGCTGGCACCACTGGCCGCGCGCAAGGGGCTTGAATTTTTCTCTGATGTTGCGCCGCACCTGCCGGATCTGATGCTCGGCGATTCCGGCCGTTTACGTCAAATCCTGGTCAATATCGCCGGGAATGCGTTGAAATTCACCCTTGAGGGGCATGTTGCCCTGCGCGTTAGCCACGGCAAGACAGGTCAATTCGTGGTCTCGGTCACAGATACCGGCGTGGGCATTCCGCAAGACCAGATCGAGACCATCTTCGCCGCCTTTGAACAGGTCGACAACACCGCCACGCGAAGCTTTGGCGGCACCGGTCTCGGCCTTGCGGTCAGTCGGCAATTGACCGCGCTTATGGGCGGCACCCTTTCGGTGACATCACGCGAAGGGCACGGCACCTGTTTTGAAATCACCCTTCCGCTTATTCCTCAGGAGACAGAAGCGCGTGGGTCGCGCGCGCCGTCACTTATTTCAAATGGGGCGTCGCTGCCGGTTATCTGGGTGCTGGATCCGCTTGCCGAGCGGCGCACCGGATTGGCGGCAAGCCTGCGACATCAAGGGTGCGTGGTCCATGACGGGGCCGATCCCAAGGCCGTTTTGCCGACGCGTCCCGACCTGATCCTGCTCGACTGCGCCCTGGCCGCCGCTGAATTGCCCCAAGGCATTCCCCATATCCTGATGTCGGACGCGGCCAGCACATATGCCAGCGCCGAGGCTGTTCAGCTGCGTAAACCCCTGCGCGAATCCCTCTTGATCGAAACCGTTCGCGGTGTCCTGAGCGGCACCACACGCGGCAGCGCCAAGGTGATCTCCCTGCCAACGCCGAGATCGAGGGTGGCATCGGCGAAAACCGGCTGGGCCAAGGGCATCCGGGTCTTGGCGGTGGATGACAACGCCACCAACCGGCTTTTGCTTGAGCGGTATTTCAGCAGTTCGGGCGCAGAATTTCGGCTGGCCGTCGACGGGCAGGACGCTATCGTGAAATATGCCGAGGCAGCTGCCGATCTGATCCTGATGGATGTGTCGATGCCGGGGATGGACGGGTATCAGGCCACCGGCTTGATCCGTACCCGCGAAGCCACCAAGGGGCTCGTGCCCGCGCATGTGGTGGCGGTAACGGCCAATGTACTTGAGCAACACAAGCAAGCGGCGCATCTGGCGGGGATGGATGGATTTCTGGGCAAGCCGTTGCGCAAGGCCGATCTTGTCGCCTATGTCGAACGGCTCGTGCCGCACCTTCTCAAAGACACGGACATGTCCCCAAACGATGCGGTCCGAACGGACAAAACCGGCCCGAAAGCCGCCGATTGACACAGGGGATGCCCGGCTCTGAGGCCTAATCAGAGCCGGTTGCATCGCGCCAGCGATTCACAATC
>JAVVFB010000114.1:0-10459 GCA_032251095.1 Roseovarius sp.
GTTCCTACGGATGCGCCGCCTGCTCCGACGGATGTGCCGGTAGCCACTCCGGTGACAGCGCCGGCCTTGCCCGCCGACGTCGCCGGATTCCCCGCCGAAATCTTCCGTCTCATCAACGAACAACGCGCCGCCTTCGGCCTTGCGCCGCTCAACAAAGGCCGCAAGTTCCTCGCGGATGCTTTCATCCATGGGCGGGGCCTCAAAGCTCTCGATGATATCGAGATAGATCTGATGCGCCCGCGCGGGCGTCCAGACCGCCCCTGCCGCCTCCCAGGCCTCATAGTTGCGCCAATCGCTCAGGAAGGGCTGATAAAACGCCGTCGTGTACCGATCCTGAGTGTGCTGAATGCCAAAGAAATGCCCCTGATCACCGACCTCTCGAATCGCATCAATCGCAATGTCATCCGGCGTGGTCGCGGTCAGCATCGGGTCCATATAGCGCTGGATATGCTGCAATATCTCGCAATCCATCACGAATTTCTCGGGGCTGGCGATCAACCCGCCCTCAAGCCAGCCAGCCGCGTGATAGACCATATGCGCCCCCGATTGCACCGCCGACCACAGGCTGTTCGAAGTCTCCCATATCGCCTGACCGTCGGGCACATTGGCAGCGCAAACACCGCTTGCGCGCATCGGCAGCCTGTAAAACCGCGCCATTTGCCCGGTCATCTGGGTGGCGCGCATATATTCCGGGGTGCCAAAGGCGGGTGCGCCTGATTTCATGTCGACGTTGCTGGTAAACGTCCCGATCGCACAGGCCGCGCCCGGGCGGATCAGTTGCGCCAGCACAACCGCACAAAGCGCCTCGGCCAGCGATTGCGCAACCGCGCCTGCCATGGTGACCGGAGCCATCGCGCCGGCAAGGGTAAAGGGCGTCACCACAAGCCCCTGACCCCGCCGCGCCATCCGCATCCAGCCATCGAGCATCGGAAAGTCATGCTTGAGCGGCGAGGTCGAGTTGATGTTGGTGTACATCCGCGGCTTTTCCTCAAACTCCTCATGGCTGAGCCCGCCCGCAATGCGCACCATTTCCATCACATCCTCGACCCGTTCCTTGCCAAGGCAATAGGCATGCGCCACCTTGTCGGTCAGCGTCAGCTTGTCATAAAGCACGTCAAGATGGCGGATGCTGGCATGGATATCCTGCGGCTCGACCGGATAGCCGCCAATGAAATGCACACAGTTGAAATACTGGCTCAGCATCAGAAGGTGCTGACACATCTCGCGGGTGCCGGTCACCTTGCGCCCGATCTTCATGTCCCAATAGCTTGGCGGTGACGACACGTTGCCAAAGTTGAGGTGCCGCCCGCCGATCGTCAGGGTGTGATCGCGATTGCGCGGCGTGATCGTCCATTGCTCGGGGGCATTTGCGATCATCTCCATCACGAAATCGCGCCCCATGCGGACGTTTTCACCCTCGATGGTGCAGCCGCCAGAGGCGCGCAGTATCTCGACCGCTTCGGGGTTGAGGAAGGTGATGCCGATCTCTTCGAGAATCCGCATCGCGCCGTCATGGATGGCCAGCACTCCCGCCTCGTTCAGTGGCTCTGTGGGGCGGTCGGTATTGATTGGCGGGTTCCAGGGCATCTGTTCGATCACCGCGCTGCCGCGCCGGGCCACACTGCCCGCGCGCCCGCCGCTGCGTGTTCTGCGCTTGAGATCTTGCGTCATGTCATGCTCTCCGCGTGCTCGTCTGATGTAACGAAACACCGCCCTAGCCGGGGCAACATGCCGCTTTGCGACTTATCCTGTCGTTTTTGATTTTCGCGATCCCCTGCCGGTCACGCCGTCGCCTTCGCGCTCACCCGCCGCCCGGTGAACCAGAGGTAAATGGCAAGGCTCACCACCACCACCGCGCCGCCCAAAAGCATCAACGGCGTCGGCGCCTCGCCGATCCCGAGCCAGACCCAAAGCGGGCCGAGAACGGTTTCAAGCAGCAACAAAAGGCTGACATTCGAGGCATGGGTATAGCGCGAGGCCAGCGAGAGCGAAAAGAACGACACCGGCAGGATCACCAGACCGCAGATCGCAATCGCCCAGATATTGCCCTGCATCATCGCGCCGCTTCCGGTGATCGTTGCCCCCGTGGCGCCGGCGATCAGCGCCCCAAGCCCGATGACCAGAAGGATCGGTATCTGTGGCTGGGCGCGCAGGATGACAAAGTTGAGCGCCAGAACCATCGCCACGCCCAAGCCCGCCAAAGCCCCCCAAAGCGCTGCGCGATCAAGGCCGACACGCGCACCCTCGCCGCCAAACACCGCCAGAGCAATGCCCGCCATCACCACCGCAATCGTGACCCATGTGGCCGGGCGCGTCGGTTCCTTGATGATCAGCCGGGCAAAAAGCGCGGCAAAGACCGGCACCGTCGCCACCGCAAAGAGCACGACCGAGACCGGCGCATGGGCGATGCCAAGGCTGAACAGGGTCGCATTGAAATACTGGCAGACAAGGATCAGCACGCCATAGCCGCTGGCCAGCACCAAAAGATCGCGCCGCCGTGTCCGGCTTGTCAGCGCCCAAAGCAAAAGCATCACCGTGCCCATCAAAAGACCGCGCCAGGCGACCATCTGATAGCCGCCCATCTCTGACAATCGCATGAACAAGGCATCCGGCGTCAGGGTCAGCGCGCCAAAGCTGGCCAGAGCCAGGCCAAACAGCGGATGGCGCGTCATGCCTCAAGCCAGCCGGGGATATGTCCGATATCGGGAAAAACCGCATCCGCCAGCGGCGCAAGATCGGCCTCTTGTGCCGGGCCGGTCAGCACGCCGATGGTCTGCATGCCCGCGGCGCGCCCTGCGATCAAATCATGCGTGCTGTCGCCCACCATGACAATCCGGGCCGGATCAAGCGCCATCGCGGTGGCAAAGGCCAAAAGCGGCGCGGGCGAGGGTTTTGCACCATGCCCGGAATCAAACCCGGCGATGAAATGGAAATGCCCGGCCACGCCTGCCTCTCCAAGATGCGCGCGCGCGCCGTGCTCGGTGTCATTGGTCATCACACCAAGGCGCAGCCCCGAACGTGCCAGCCCGTCAAGAAAGGGGGCAAGCGGCACGGCGGGCGCAAGCGGCGCAAAGGCCGCGCTTTGCATCAGATAGGTCTCGATCTCCTCCACCGCGCGTAATGGCAAGGCACGCGCCAGACATTCCGCCGCCTCGCGGTTGGTGCCTGCGATGATCGGGCTGCTTGGGCGAAACCGGCGCAGGGCAAGGTCGTAATCCGCCGCATCCGCGAGCCGCTGCATCAGTGTGGCGTCGCCCTCGGCAAGGTCAAGGATCGCGCCATGGGCCCAGACACTCCAGGTGGCATGAAAATCAAACAGCGTGCCATCCTTGTCAAACAGGAGGCCATCGACGCGACGGTTCTGCACAGCCGTGTTCATGTCCAGTTGATCTGTTCGGCGCCGGGCAAGGCCACGCGCGCCATCATCGGGGTTTCATAGCTCAGCCCCTGCGTATCGCAGAATTCCACAACCCAGGCGTCATCCATCATTAAGAAGTCTAAAACCGCGCCAAGGAATTCCGGCTCGGTAGCGCGCGCGCGCAAATCGGCCTCGGAGGCGCCGCTTGCGCCTAGAAACACGGGCAAAAGGTCATCATGCCCGGCCAGCCAGGCCAAAGCCTGCAATGCGATCGTCTCGGCGGATTCTTGCTTCATGTTCAAACAGGTTAATTCCGTGAAAGGTTTTCTTAACTTCTGACATGGATAGTAGAGCCAGCAAAAAGGGCAAGTCAGAAAGGCGCCGTGCCATGTCAGATAAAATTCTGATTGTCGATGATCTGGCCACCAACAGGATTGTCCTAAAGGTCAAACTGTCGGCGGCCCATTACGAAGTGGTTCAGGCCAGCTCGGCAACCGAAGCGTTGGCGACGGCCGCCAGCATGCGGCCAGACCTTATTCTGGCCAATGCCCAGCTTTCAGGGATTGGCGCAGCTGCGTTCGTGACCGCCTTGCGCCAGATCAAGGCGCTGGCCAGCACGCCGATCATCTTGTTGCAAACCAATTCCTGCGCGCACGAACGGCACGCCGTCTTGTGCGCCGGGGCCAATGATATCCTGACCAAACCCGTGCAAGAGCCGCTTTTGCTGGCGCGGTTGCGTAATCTTTTGCGCCAGCACCACACGAGTCATGATTTGAAAATGCAATCGGGCGCAACCTTGGCCTTTGGTTTTGCCGAGGCCCAGCGCGAGTTTCAAGAACCCGGGCGTATTGCCGTCGTCGCCCGCACCAAGGCCGAGGCGCTGGCGCTTCAGGGCGTGCTGTCGCAAGACACCGAACATCAGTTTTCCGCCTATGGCACGGAACAGGCCATGCCGGTCAGCGCGACCCAGCCGATTCCGGATGTTTATCTGGTGCGGATCGGGATGGCGGATGCCGAAGACGGGTTGCGTCTTCTGGCCGAACTCAAGGCGGCGCAGCGCACCCATGCCTGCCCTGTGATAGCGCTTCTGGATGGTGACACAAGCCCGCTTGCCGTGACGCTTTTGGATATGGGGGCGGATGATGTGATCATCGGGCTGGCGGATCGCCAGGAGCTTGCGCTTCGCATGGCCAACCAGTTGCGCCACAAGCGCAGCAGCGAGCGGCTGCGCGCACAGCTTTTGTCAGGGCTTCAGGCGGCCGTGGCCGATCCGCTGACCGGCGCCTATAATCGGCGCTATGCCCTGCCTTTCCTCGGCCAGCTGATCGAGGAGACGCGCAAAACCCAAGAGCCCTTTGCAGTCATGGTGGCAGATCTGGATTTCTTCAAACAGGTGAATGACCGTTATGGCCATGCTGCGGGCGACAGTGTTCTTTGCGCTGTGACCAATCAGCTTCGCGCGCATCTACGCGAGGGCGACATGCTCGCGCGGATTGGCGGAGAAGAGTTTCTGATCGTAACCCCCACCACCACCCGCAGACAGGCAGAACGCACCGCCGACCGCCTGTGTGCCGTGATTGCCAAGACGCCGATCCCCCTTGCCGGCAAAAGTGATGCTTTGCATGTCACCATCAGCATCGGCGTGACCATGGTGCAGCCCGAATCGAGCTTTCCCGCGCCAAGCGTGGACCGCCTTCTTGATGAGGCCGACCGCGCGCTTTACGTGGCCAAGGCCCAAGGGCGCAACAAGGTGACGTTTTGCGCCCGCTCGGCCGCCTGAGGCGGGCAATCAACCGGCGTTCTCCTGACGAAAGGCGCGCGGCGACTGCCCCCACTCGTCGATGAAGGCGCGAGTAAAGGCGCTGCGGCTGGTAAATCCCACCCTCTGTGCAATGCGTTTCACCGGCTCGCGCCGTTCCATCAGCAACTGCGCCGCGCGCGCAAGGCGCAGTGCGCGCAAAAATCCCATCGGCGCACGACCGTAAGACAGCTGAAACCGCTCGGCAAAGCGCGATCTACTCATGCCCGCGACCTCGGCAAGCCCTTCCAGAGAATGCGCCGCGCCGGGATCATCCAGCATCGCGCGCAGGCTGCGCCACAGGCCGGGATCGCCCAGCGCACCAAGCCAGAGAACCGCAGGATCGCCCGCATCCAGCCGCTGGCGCAGCATCTCGATCACGCATTGCAGCAACAGCACCCGGATCATCGCCCGCCGCCCGGTGCGTGGTTGCGTCACCTCGCCAACAAGGGTGTTGATCGCCTGCGCCGCCCCCGGCGCATCGCCCAGATCAAGGGTAAGCGGCACCCGCATCAGATCGACAAGCCCATGCGTGTCGCGCAGGCCAAGGCGAACCGTCGAGCAGAGCACCACCATGTTGCCGCCACCCTCGCCGCGCGCAACATGCTGTTCCAGATCAAAGCCCGCAGGCTGGCAGACCGGCAATCCCACCTGCCCCCCGCCATGATTGCAAAGCGAATGATGCAGGCAAGAGGGCACAAGCACCAACCGCCCCGGAGCCAAGTCAATCGGCGCCAGGGATTGAAAGCTTAGCCGTCCCTGCCCGCCAAGGACATAATGCAAGGTCGCCCCCGGCACACGCCCAAGGCCGAGCGAGCAAGCCCCTTCCAGCGCGCAAATGGCAAAGGGGTCGGCCTCAATGTCCAATTCGGTCAGAACACGATCATGCGGGTCAGGTTTCGGATCGGTCATGTGCATTGTGCCACTTTGCCATGGCTTGGCAGAACTGGCACCAAAACTAATCGTGAAGCCACGTTTTCAGGACGAAAAGGCACATCGAACCTGCCAACTTAAGACATTTGAAACCACCGATCAAAAGGATGCCACGATGTGCAATTGCAACGACCACGATCATGGAAATGACCCCAGGTTCACCCGTCGTCAGGCCCTGACCGGCACCGCCGCGCTTGGCGCGGCCACCGCCGCCACCCTCGCCACAGGCACCGCCGAGGCGCAGACCACGGACCCCTACGCGCCCCCCGCCGAACCGGCCCTGCCGCCAAGTGACATGGTGCTTGACCTGTCGCGCACGGCACTTGTGGTTACCGACCCGCAGATTGATTTCCTGTCGCCCGATGGCGTGACATGGGGCGTGGTCGGTGCCAGCGTGACGCGCAACAATACGGTTGAAAACATTGGTCGCCTGTTTCGCGCGGCCAAGGCCAAGGGCATCCCCGTGGCTATCTCGCCGCATTATTATTATCCCACCGATCACGGCTGGAAATTCGAAGGCGCGCTTGAAAAGCTGATGCACAAGATCGGCATGTTCGATCGCGCGGGGCCGCTGTCGCTCGACGGGTTCGAGGGGTCAGGCGCCGACTATATGCCTGAATATAAAGAGTATATTCATGACGGTAAAACCATCATCTGTTCGCCGCACAAGGTGTATGGCCCCGAGACCAACGATCTTGTCCTGCAACTGCGCAAGCGCGGCATTGATCAGGTGATCCTTGCGGGCATGTCGGCCAACCTGTGCACCGAAAGCCATATGCGCGAGCTGCTCGAACAGGGCTTCGAGGTGGCCGTGGTCTCTGATGGCACCGCCGCCGCGATGTTGCCCGAGGGTGACGGATATCTCGCCGCGCTCACCAACTTTCGCTATATGGCCAACGCGCTCTGGAGCACGGATGAGGTCGTCGAAAAGCTGGGCTGACCCCTGCTGGGTCCGGCCCGGCGCGCCCGTCTTCGGGGATGAGGGCGGCGCGCGCCTTGCCTGCACCCACCACGGGCGCAGGCATTTTCTTTTCCCGCAAACCGTCGTAACACTTTGCCAAACACTTCATTTGACAAGGATTTCACATGACTGAGACCATGATCGGCGTAATCGGCGGCTCTGGCCTATACGAGATTGACGGGCTGGCGGATGCCACATGGCAGGCGGTTGAAACCCCTTGGGGCGCGCCCTCGGATCAGATCCTGACCGGCACGCTTGAGGGCGTCAAAATGGCGTTTTTGCCGCGTCACGGGCGCGGTCATGTGCATTCACCGACCACCGTACCCTATCGCGCCAATATCGACGCGCTCAAACGGCTTGGCGTCACCGATGTGATAAGCGTGTCGGCCTGTGGCTCGTTTCGCGAAGACATGGCGCCGGGTGATTTCGTCATCGTCGATCAGTTCATCGACCGCACCTTCGCGCGCGAGAAATCCTTTTTCGGCAGCGGATGCGTGGCGCATGTGAGCGTCGCGCATCCGACCTGTCCGCGCCTTGGTGCGGCCTGCGACGCGGCGGCGCGTGCGGCAGGCGTCACCGTGCACAAGGGCGGCACATACCTCGCCATGGAAGGCCCGCAATTTTCCACCCTGGCGGAATCGAAGATGTACCGCGAGGTCTGGGGCTGTGACGTGATCGGCATGACCAATATGCCCGAGGCAAAGCTCGCTCGCGAGGCCGAGCTTTGCTATGCCTCGGTCGCGATGATCACCGATTACGACAGCTGGCACCCCGATCACGGCGAGGTCGATGTGACCGCCATCATCGCCACGCTGATGGGCAATGCCGACAAGGGCCGCGACATGGTGCGCCGCCTGCCCGCGCTTTTGGGGGCCGATCGCGCGCCCTGTCCGCATGGCTGTGACCGGGCGCTTGAATTCGCCATCCTGACCGCCCCCGAGGCCCGCGATCCGGCGCTCATAGCCCGGCTTGATGCGGTCGCGGGCCGCGTTCTCTGACCGAAAAGGACACTGACATGCCGCTTGACCTCTGGCTGACCTTCGTGGCCGCCGACCCCGCATTCTGGTGACCCCATCTTGGCGGGGTCAGCCATGTCATCAACGCCGCTGGCGTGCTGAACGCGGCCCCCGCCATCTATGAGGCGGTTCACGTCACCGCCGCCGAGGCGCTTTATGCCGCCTTGCCACCGAGGCCCTGGCCAAACGCCGGAACGTGACCATTCTGCGCGCAGGACTGGTGCTCTTATGGCGGATCGGAAATGCCATGCGCCTTGGCCCGATCTCCGCCACCGCTGTCGCGCAACTTGAGGCGGGCGAGATGTCCAGACCCGACGCCGCCATCACCGCCCGTGCCGTAAAGCCCCGTGGGGTCCGCCAATTTCGTGCCGCCCGCCCCGCGGCCACGCAGGATTTGTGGCATGCGCGGCTTTATCTCCTGCGTTCGGTTCTCAGACTTGTGCTTGCGGCCTTATGGGTGGCATCCCGCATCCTCGGGCTGACCCTGCCCGCCAAAGGGGTTTCTGCCACTCGTGTCGAACGCAGACCTTTCTGACACCCTTCTGATCGTGCTGGCGCGCGCCGGGGGATTGGTTGATCTGGCGCTCGGCGTGGGGTTGCTGCGTGGCTGGCGGCCACGCCTGTTGGCCGGGCTACAGGCGGGCATGGTGCTGGGCTACACCGCCGCGTTCACATGGCTGGCACCGGCGCTGTGGGCGCTGCATCTGGGGGGGCTTCTCAAGAACATCCCGATCCTTACGCTGATCGCCATTGCGGCCATCCTCGAAGAGGAACGCTAATGCCCGACACCTATCTCATCGCCAAAACCCTGTATATCCTGAGCTCGACACTCCTGTTTGGCACCGGCATCGGGACTGCCTTTCAGATGGTCTGGGCGATGCGCATCGGCAATGTTGAAACGATCCATTCCGTCGCGGCCGGCGTGGTTTGGGCCGATTGGATATTCACCACGCCAGCCGGCCTCGTTCAGCCGATGACGGGGCTGTGGTTGATCCACCCTCAGGGCTATGCCCTGGCCGAGCCATGGCTGATCACCACCTATCTGCCTTACCTTGTCGGCTTTGCCTGCTGTGCTCCGGTGGTTCACCTGCAAATCCGCATCCGCAACCTCGCAGCAGAGGCCCTTGCCCGCGCAGAGCCCCTGCCCGGTGCCGCCCGGCGCGCCCATCGCCTGTGGCTTGCCCTTGACTGGCCCGCCTTTGGTGCACTGATTGCGGTGTTCTGGCTGATGGTCACAAAACCCGCGCTCTGGTAAACTCTTCGCGCGCGGACCTGCCAAGACTGGACGCGGACAGGCTTGGGCGTCACAACAAAAGGCATGACACGGATCACCGATAAATCATGGCGCTATGCTATGGGCCGCCGCTTCGAGGCCTTCACCGACGAGGTGTTTCAGGTCATCCGCTGGATTTTGCTGGTCGGCTTCGCAAGCTATCTGGCGCAAACCCATGATCCGTTGATTTTCGACGTGACCTATTGGTTTCTCGCCGCACTTCTGTTTGCCTATCTCGCCTCGCGCTTCCTGCTGCGCCCGGAAATTCCGTTTCTTGCCAATCCCGCGACACGCGGTCAGCGCCTGTTGCAAACCGCCCTCAACTTCATGGTCTGCGTGGTGATCTTCGCGCTCGTGCTCTGGGGCGTCGGCACCCTGACCCATGCCATCGCAGAGTACCGTCGCGCCACCTGATCCCTTGCGCTCGTCCCTGCCTTGCGCCTACACCCGGTCGGCAATGCCACACCCCCGAAAGCCCCGCCAATGCCCAACACCAAGACCGTCAAGGACTACATCCGCACGATCAAGGATTTTCCCCAGAAGGGGATCATGTTCCGCGATGTGACCACACTGTTCGCCGACGCGCGCGGATTCCGCATCGCCATTGACCAGCTGCTGCACCCCTATGCCGGACGGCGCATCGACAAGGTCGTCCGCCTCGAGGCGCGCGGCTTCATCCTTGGCGGCGCCATCGCGCATCAACTCTCGGTCGGCTTCGTTCCGATCCGCAAAAAAGGCAAATTACCCGGCAAGGTGATTTCCGAGGACTACTCCCTTGAATATGGCGCGGCGACCGTCGAACTGCATGACGACGCCATTCAACCGGGTGAGAAAATCCTCGTGGTCGACGATCTGTTGGCCACGGGCGGCACCGCCGCCGCCGGCATCCGCCTGATCGAACGGCTCGGCGGGGAAATCCTCGGCTGCGCCTTCATCGTCGACCTGCCCGATCTTGGCGGACGCGCGCGGCTTGAAACCATGGGCTTCGAGATTCACAGCCTCTGCGCTTTCGACGGGCACTAAAGCATGTCGCGTTCATTCGCATTCGCGCGACACACTCTAACCAATTGATGTCGCATGTTCGGAGCGCTCAAAACCGGTTCCCACTTTTGAGCAACAT
>JAVVFB010000115.1:0-10449 GCA_032251095.1 Roseovarius sp.
GCTTGAAAACTGGCCCGCCAAGGTGCGCCTGATGCAGGAAAACTGGATCGGCAAGTCGCGCGGGCTGCAATTCGCCTTTGGCCTCAATGACGGCCCCGACGGGCATGACCGGGTCGAGGTTTACACCACCCGCCCCGACACGCTTATGGGCGCGTCTTTCGTGGGCATTTCGCCGGATCATCCGCTTGCCAAGACGCTTGAGCGCGACCGCGAGGATGTGGCCGCCTTTTGCGCCGAGGCCCGCAAGGGCGGCACCACCGCCGAGGCCATCGAAAAGGCCGAGAAGATGGGCTTTGACACTGGGCTGCGGGCGCGTCATCCGTTCGACACATCCTGTGAATTGCCGGTCTATATCGCCAATTTCATCCTGATGGATTATGGCACCGGCGCGATTTTCGGCTGTCCGGCGCATGATCAGCGCGACTTTGAATTTGCCACCAAATACGCGTTGCCGATCATCCCGGTGTTCGAGCCACTCGACGGCGGTCCCGAGCCGCTGGCCGAGGCCTTCGTGCCGATGAAATCCGACAAGATCCGCTTTGTGCGCGGCTTTGCCGGCGCCGAGGTGCAGACCGGCGACGAGGCGGTGCATGCCGCGATCGAGTTCTGCGAAGCCAATGGCGTGGGGCAGGGCGTGACCAAATTCCGCCTGCGCGATTGGGGCCTTAGCCGTCAACGCTATTGGGGCTGTCCGATCCCGGTGGTGCATTGCGAGGCGTGTGGCGTTGTGCCCGAGGCCAAGGAAAACCTTCCCGTCCAATTGCCCTATGACGAGGACGGCACGCCGATTGATTTCTCGGTTCCCGGCAATCCGCTTGATCGCCACCCCACATGGCGCGATTGCACCTGCCCGAGCTGTGGCGCGCCCGCGACCCGCGAAACCGATACGATGGACACCTTTGTCGATAGCTCCTGGTATTATGCCCGCTTCACCGCGCCGCATGCCGAGACGCCCACCGATATGGCCGAGGCCGAGTATTGGATGAACGTCGATCAATATATCGGCGGCATAGAGCACGCGATCCTGCACCTCTTGTATTCACGCTTCTTTGCCCGCGCGATGCATATCACCGGGCATTTGCCGGAAAAGGCGATCGAGCCGTTTGACGCGCTGTTCACGCAAGGCATGGTGACCCATGAGATTTATCAGACCCGCGATGCGGCGGGCCGACCCGTCTATCACCTGCCCGAAGACGTCAGCGATGGCAAATTGGCCGACGGCACCCCGGTCGAGATCATCCCCTCGGCGAAAATGTCGAAATCCAAGAAGAACGTAGTCGATCCTGCCAGCATCATTTCCGCCTATGGCGCCGATACCGCGCGTTGGTTCGTGTTGAGCGATAGCCCCCCCGAACGTGACGTGGAATGGACCGCCTCGGGCGCCGAGGCGGCCTCGAAACACCTTGCGCGGGTCTGGCGTATCGCCTCCGAGGTCGCCAACGCCCCCGAGGCGGCCACGCCAGAGGCCGACGAGGCCCTCCTGCGCGAGATGCACAAGGCTGTGGACGAGGTCACCAAGGGCGTCGAATCCTTTGGCTTCAACGCTGCCATCGCCCGGCTTTACGCCTTCACCAACACGCTCGCCAAATCGCAGGCGGGCAAGGCGGCCAAGACCCGCGCCACCCTCACAATGGCTCAGCTGATGTCGCCGATGACGCCGCATCTGGCCGAAGATATCTGGGCGATGCTGGGCGGCGAGGGCCTTGTCGCCACCGCGCCCTGGCCGGTGGCCGACCCGGCAATGCTGGTCGATGAAAACGTAACCCTGCCGATCCAGATCAACGGCAAACGGCGCGCGGAAATCAGCGTTCCGCATGATATGCCAAAGTCAGAGGTTGAAAAAATCGCGCTGGCCCACGATGCTGTGCTCAAGGCGCTGGATGGGGCCCAGCCCAAAAAGGTCATCGTCGTCCCCGGACGGATCGTGAATGTTGTCATTTAACCGCCGCCATCTGCTTTTGCTGGGGGCCGCTGCTCTTGGGGCCTGCGGGTTTACCCCGGCCTATGCGCCGGGCGGGGCGGGCAATGCCCTTCAGGGCCAGATCGAGATCGACGCGCCCAATACCCGCGCCGGGTATCTTTTGACCCGCGCGCTTGAAAACCGCTTTGGGCGGAGCTCTGTGGCGCGGTACGGGCTTAGCTATGGCATTGATATCCAGCAGGATTCTATCGCGATCAGCGCCAGCAACGTGGCCACCCGCTTTAATATTCTGGGCAATGTCACCTATGCCCTGCGTGATCTTGAAACCGGCGCGGTGGTGACCACGGGCAAGGTTGACAGCTTCACCAGCTATTCCGCCTCGGGCACGCCGGTTGCCACACAGGCCGCCGAACGCGACGCTGAAACGCGGCTGATGACCATCCTCAGCGAACAGATCAGCACCCGCCTTCTGGCCGCCGCGCCAACCCCGACGCAATGAAGCTTTCGCCCCGTGATGCGCCGCGGTATTTCTCGCGGCCCGAACCGGGGCGCGCCGGCCTGTTGATCTATGGCCCCGATGCCATGCGCATCGCCCTCAAGCGGCAAGAGGTGATTGCCGCCCTGATTGGCCCCACCGGCGAAGAGGAAATGCGCCTGACCCGCATGTCGGCGGGCGATCTGCGCAAGGACCCGGCCCTGTTGCTTGATGCGATCAAGGCGCAGGGGTTCTTCCCCGGTCCCCGCGTCGCCTTTGTCGAGGAGGCGACAGAGGTGCTCTCGGCCCCGATCCTGGCCGCCCTTGCCGATTGGGCCGAGGGCGACGCCCAGATCATCGTGACCGCCAACCAACTCAAGGCGACCTCAAAACTGCGCAAGGGGTTCGAGGCCCATCCCAACGCCTATGCCGTCGGGATTTACGACGATCCGCCCTCGCGCGCGGATATCGAGGCCTCTCTGGGCAAGGTTGGCTTGCGCAATGTCGGCTCTGGCGCGATGACCGATCTGACGGCGCTTGCGCAGGATCTTGACCCCGGCGATTTCCGCCAGACCATGGAAAAGCTCGCGCTCTACAAGATCGACGATGACACCCCGGTGACCGCCGAGGATATCACCGCCTGTGCGCCCGCCTCGACCGAGGCCGATCTTGATGATGTGCTTAATATCGTGGCCGAAGGCCGTTCGCCCGAAATCGGCCCGGTGATGCGGCGGCTCAAGGCACAGGGCACCCAGCCGGTGACGCTTTGCATCGGCGCCACCCGGCATTTTCGCGCGCTTTATACGGCGGCCTCTGATCCCGGCGGCGCGGCGCAGGGCATTGGCCGCATGCGCCCGCCGATCTTTGGCCCGCGCCGGGACCGCATGCTGCGTCAGGCACAGGGCTGGGGTGCGCCCAAGCTTGAACAGGCGCTGACGATCCTGACCGATACCGATCTGCAATTGCGCTCTGCCGGGCAACGCGCGCCGGGCATGGCCCTTGTCGAGCGCGCCCTGATCCGTCTGGCGATGCTCGCCGCGATGCGTTAGGCGCTATGGCATTGCGCCCGCCCATGCTTTTGGGCAAAGCTGCGCCAACCACTCAAAAACAAGGATATTTCGTATGTATGACGTCATCGGCACCCGCGCCAGCCGCGCCTTTCGCGTGCTTTGGATGCTGGAAGAACTTGGCCAGGACTATACCCACAACCCGGTCGCGCCCCGCTCGCCCGAGGCGCTTGCCGCCAACCCGTCGGGCAAGATCCCGGCGCTGCGCGATGGCGATGCGGTTCTGACCGATTCCGCCGCGATCATGACCTTTCTGGCCGACAAGCACCGCGCGCTGACCAATGCGCCGGGCACCGTCGCGCGCGCGCGGCAGGATGCCTTTACCCACCAGATCCTTGATGACATCGACGGCGTTCTCTGGGCCGCCGCGCGCCACAGCTTCATCCTGCCAGAAGAGCAGCGCGTGCCGGCCGTCAAGGACTCGCTGAAATGGGAATATGCCCGCAACATCGCGCGCATCTCGGACGCGCTTGAAGGGCCGTTCCTCATGGGCGAGGAAATGACCGTGCCCGATATGCTTTTGACCCATTGCATCGGTTGGGCGAAAAAGGCGGAATTCCCGGATGCCGGTGACAAGCTGAACGCCTATGCGGCGTCGATCATGGAGCGCCCGGCGTTTCAAAAGGCGGCGGCACTGCCCTGATAGGCGGCGGCGTGGCGCCCGGCCCAACGGCCGGTTGCAAGACAGGCGGTCAACAGATAGCCGCCTGTCGGCGCTTCCCAGTCAAGCATCTCTCCGGCGGCAAAAACGCCGGGGCGATTGCGGATCATGAGGCCATGATCCAAGGCCGCGAACCGCAGCCCCCCGGCGGTTGAAATCGCCTCATCCATCGGGCGCATGCCGGCAAGACGAATGGGCAAGGCTTTCAGCAGCTTTGCCGGATCATCAGGCAGGGGGCGGCCAAATTCCATCAACAGCGCCTGTTTTACGGGATCAAGGTTGAGCGCCTTGCGCAGCCGGTTTTGAAGGCTGTCATGGCCGCGTGTCTTGGTCAGCTTTCTGGCAATCTGCGCCTCTGTCATGTCGGGCAGAAGATCAAGCACAAGCGGCGCGCCGGTCCGCAGCGCGGCGCTGACCTCATAGATACCGCCGCCCTCAAGCCCGCTGGTTGAGATAACAAACTCGCCGCGCGACCCAAACGCCCCGGCCGCAAGCGCCACGCCTTTGACGGGCTGGCCGAAATGGCGGGTCATATGCGCGGACCAATTGACCAGAACGCCGATGTTCGCAGGTTGAAACGTGGCGATATCCTTGGCGGGCAGGTATTGCGCCCAGGCCCCGTCTGATCCCAGCCGCGCCCAGCTTGCACCGCCACAGGCCAGAACGGTCACATCCGGGGTGAGGTGCCGAACCCCCTCGGGTGTGTCGAAAACAGCGCCCTCATCCCAGCCCTGCCAGGACCAGCGGGTGCGGATTTCCACCCCGGCAGCGCGCAGTTGATTGAGCCAGGCGCGCATGAGCGGCGAGGCTTTCATTGCGCGCGGAAAAACCCGCCCCGTGGAGCCGGTAAAAAGATCCTGCCCAAGGCCGCGCGCCCAGTCCTGCACCGCGTCCGGCCCAAACTCGGCCAGCATCGGGCGCAGATAAGGGGCGGCCTCGCCATAGGCGGCGAGAAAATCGTCAAACGCTTCGGCCTTGGTCAGGTTCAGCCCCGATTTGCCCGCCATCAGAAACTTGCGCCCGACCGACGGCTTGGCCTCGGCCACGACAACGCGCAACCCGGCCTGCGCCAATTCCTGCGCCGCCATCAGCCCCGCAGGCCCGGCCCCGATGACCAGCGCCTGTGTCATGTGACCGGGTTCAGCCCCTTGTGATGCACGACGCGTTGCGGATAGGGGATTTCGATGTCGTTTTCCTTGAGCACATTCCAGATGGCAAAAAGCACATCAGAGCGGTATTTCCGGGTCAGATCCTCGATCCCCTCGACCCAATATTCGACGCTGAATTCGACACCGCTGTCGGCAAAGGCCTTAAGCTCGCATTCCGGCCCTTCGGGGTCTTGCAGAACAAAGGGAAGCTTGCGCACGGCGGCCTCGACCATGTTGGGGATCAGGTTGATATCGGTCTCGTAGCTGACGGAAAACGCCGCTTCATAGCGGTGGCGCGTGCCGGCATCGGAATAATTGACCACCCGGCTGGTGATGAAATCCTCGTTCGGAACCACGATCCAGCGCCCGTCGATGGTTTCAAGAATGGCGGCGCGTGCGGTCATTTTGAAAATGGTGCCTTCTTCACCATTGTCCAGAACGACGTAATCGCCAACCGTCGTTTGCCCCTCAAGCAAGAGGATGACACCCGAGACGAAATTCGCCGCGATCTGTTGCAGGCCAAGCCCGATACCAACACCAAGCGCACCACCCAGGACGGCGATCGCCGTCAGGTCGATGCCCATGATCGACATCAGCAAGAGGAACGCGGCGCCGAAAATCACGATCTGGCTGGCCTTCATCGCCAGCTCTCGCGTGGCGGGGCGCAGCTCGTCCTGACGCTTGATATAATCCTCGGATTGGGTGTGCGACCAGCGGCCAAGCCAGAACAAAAGCGCGCCAGAGACCGCGCCGCGGATCAGTGCAAGGACCGAAAAACTGATATTGCCAAGGTTGACCGAAATCGCCGCAAGCTTGGCATTGGCAACGTCAAGCAGGCCGAAAAGATAAAGTGCCGCGACCGGCATGAGAATGAAACGCCCCAGCACGCGCAGGAACGGGTCGGTCAGGATCTCTCGGACAAAAAGCCGCGCCGCCAGAAAGAGGAACAACCGCTTGCCAAAGGCGATCACCTCGCCCGAGCCAAAGATCGAGCGGGTCACTGTTTCACCGATCCCGGTGAGGGCATAGGCCAGAAGCGGCATAAGAAGCGGCAGAAAGACCAACACAAAACGGCGCGCCGAGGCGATGATGTTCTCTTGACCAGAGGGGGGCGTCAAAAGCCGGGTCATGGCAGGTCTGAGGCGCCTGCTTGTCAGAACCGCCAAAAGATAGGCGGCAACCAAAAGCGCGAATTGCGACCAGGCGGCGGGGCTCAGCAGCCAACCCTGAGCCATCTCCCAGCCTTGCCGGGCATAATCCATCGCCTGGGTGATAATTTCTGGCTGCCCGTCCATCACATACCTCTTGTCTTTTGACACTCGCGCGCCATCCTCTTGCCCGCAGTGGGTGAAAGGATCAAGTCATAGCGTCAGAATTACCGATCTGCCCGCTTTGCGGCCGTGTCATTCTGCCGGGTACGCGGCAAAGCCTGCACCACCTTGTGCCGAAACTTAAGCGCGGCAAAGGCGGGGCCACCGTCTTATTGCATCAGATCTGCCACAATGAAATCCACGCCACCCTGACCGAGGCCGAGCTGGCGCGCGACTTTAGCACGATTGCCGCGCTGCGTGCGCATCCGCGCCTTGCTAAATTCATCGCCTGGGTGGCAAAGCGCCCATCCGAGTTCCACTCGAAAACACCCGGCGGTCGGCGCAAACGCCAGCCAAGCAGAGCCCAGAAAATTGATAGAATTTTCTGATCCATTTTCTTTCAAAGAAAATGGCCGCCCGCCCGCACTGTCACGGCTTGCCGAGACAAAGGTGTTTGATCGCCGCCGCGTGATCGGGACTGGCGGCCAGCGCATCCGCCGCCAATTCATGCGCCGCCCCTATCAGGGCATCGCGCGTCACGACCCTGTCGAACAGGCCCCAATCAAGCGCCTCTTCGGTCTTGATCTTTGCCCCCGCCAAAAGGATCATCCGTGCCCGCGCCGGCCCGATCAGCGCGGCAAGGCGCGCGGGGTCACTGGGCTGTGGTAAAAATCCAAGCTTCATCACCGGATAAAACGCGCCTGCGCCCTCAACCGCGACGCGGATGTCACAGGCCAGAACCATGCCCATCGCGCCCCCGGCAACCGTGCCATTGAGCGCGGCGATGCTTAGCCCTGGCAGAGCTGCAATCGCGCCTGACAGCCTTTCCCATTCGGGGCTGGTGGCAAGACCTGCCCGCGCGGCCGCAAGGTCTGCCCCGGCGGAAAACACCTTGCCCGCGCCGGTCAGTACAAAAACCCGCGCCTCTTGCGCAGCTTCGGCGATATTGGCCAGCTCTGCCAGCATCGGTTCGGTCAGGGCATTGGCCTTGTCGGGCCGGTTCAGCGTTGCGGTCCAGAGACCACCGTCGCGCGTGAGCGTGACCCGGTCTGAGTTGCTCATGTCAACCCCACGCGTTTGCGAATACCCTCGTCGCGCAGCGAGATTTCCTGCCCGACAAACTCATCCGAAGCCGCCGAGCACATCCACAAAAGCGCCTTTGCGGGCCATTCGGGCGGGATGTGCTCGGACCAGTCAAGCCGACTGACCGCATTGATGCCGCTTTTCTTGATTTCGCGCTGCATATCGGTCGCTACGGTGCCCGGCGACAGGCCCATCACCCGGATACCGTGATCGCGGTTCTCCAGATCGGCGCTTTTGGTCAGCATCGCCGCCCCCGCCTTGGAGGCGCAATAGGCGCTCCAGCCGTCCAGCGGATTGTGAGCGGCGCCGGAACTGACCGTGATGATCGTGCCCGACCCTTGGGCGATCATGCCCGGAAGGGCGGCGCGCATGCCGTTGAAAACGCCCTTCAGGTTCACATCAATGGCATGGCCCCAGCTCTCGGGGTCGGCGGTGCTGAGTGAGGTGATCGGATCAATCACGCCAGCATTGCCGATCAGCACATCCAGCCGTCCAAAGGCGGTATGGCAGGCCGCCACCGCCGCCTCGACTTCCCAATAGCGGCTGACATCACAGGGAATGGCGATGGCGCGCGCGCCAATGTCGCCGGCAAGCTTTGCCACTGCATCGCCATTGCGCGCCACGAGCGCGACATTGGCCCCGGCGGCGGCGAAAACCCGCGCAGTGGAGGCGCCGATTCCCTTGCTGGCGCCGGTGATCAGAACGCATTTACCCTGCATGCTCTTGCTTCTCCCTTCTTTTGGCTCTCCGCAACCTAATGCGCACCCGGCCCAAGTTCCAGCCAGATCGCCACTTGACCCGCCCGGCCCTACAGCCGAAGCTATGGCCGAATTTGAACTTGAAAGGTGTCATCATGGCCGCTCTTCGCTCCGTCTTCTCCTCGGCGACACTTGCTTCCTTCGCGCTGTCCGGCACGGCGGCCCTGGCCGATGTCACGGCTGATCAGGTCTGGCAGGACTGGAAGGCTTATCTTACCAGCTTTGGATATGAGGTCACTGGCGCCGAGCAGAAATCAGGCAATACGCTTGCTATCAGCAATATCGCGATGACGGTCATCGCGCCTGATAGCCCCGAATTTGCCAGCCTGCGCATGAACCGGATTGATCTGATCGAGAACGGCGATGGCACGGTGTCGATCGTTCTGCCCGCCACCACCCCGGCGGCCCTTGTCACCGAGGTTGAGCCGGGCAAGACCGCGACGGCCACCATGGAAATCGCGCAAAGCGGTTTGGTCATGACGGTCTCGGGTACCCCGGATGCGATGCAATATGTCTATGATGCCAAAGAGATTTCGCTTGGCATGAACGATTTGGATGTCGATGGTGAGACGATTGAAATTGGCGCGGCACGCATCACGCTGGCGAATATCAAAGGCAGCAGCCAAAGCGTTGACGCGGGCGGAACCCGTGATATCCGCCAGGAGATGACGGCTGGCCCCGTGACCTATGAGCTGGATTTCACCGACCCGACCGAGGGTGGCCGTCTGGCAATGAACGGCGCAATGACCGCTGTGGCGTTTGATGGTGAGGTTGGCCTGCCGCCAATGATCGACAGCACCGACATGGTCGCCAGCCTTGAGGCCGGGTTTCGCTTTGACAGCGGCATGGCCTATGAGAATGCCAGTGTCGCCTACAGGATCAAGGGCGATGGTGACACGCTTGAGGGCACAAGCGCCTCGGCAAGCGGAGACCTGAGATCGACTTTCGGCCCCGATGGGCTTGCCTATGAGGCCGAGGGACGCGACATCAGCATTTCCGTCAAGGGGAATGAGCTGCCGTTTCCGGTGACCTTTGGCATGGCGCGCAGCGGCTTTCGCATGCAAATGCCGGTGGTGCAGGGCGAAGAGGTTCAGGATTTCGCCCTCTCAATGGAATTTGGCGATTTCACCCTCTCTGATATGATCTGGGGGCTGTTTGATCCGGCGGGGCAATTGCCGCGTGATCCGGCGACGATTGCCTTTGACATGAGCGGCAAGGGGCGGCTTTTTGTTGATCTGCTGGATGCCGAGCAGATGGAAGACCTTGGCACCAACGGCGATACTCCCGGCGAGCTTGAATCGCTCAGCCTCAACAGCCTGACGATTGCGGCGGCGGGGGCCACCCTGACCGGGGATGGCGCGTTCACCTTTGATAATTCCGACCTGACAAGCTTTGATGGCGTCCCGGCCCCTGAAGGGGCGGTTGATCTGAAACTTGTGGGGGGCAATGGCCTGTTGGATCGGCTTATCGCCATGGGGTTTGTGCCCCAGGAACAGGCCATGGTCGCGCGCATGATGGTTGGCATGTTCGCGGTTGTCGGCGAGGGCGAGGATACGCTGAATTCCAGGATCGAGGTCAATGATCAGGGCCATGTTCTGGCCAATGGTCAGCGGCTGAGATAACCCCGTCAGCCTTGCACAGCGTTTGGGCCGCAGGCATCGCTTGCGGCCTTTTCACAGGCCCAACCCTTGCGCGACCGGGCGGCGCGGTCTACCTCTGAGCCGCAACAAGGAGAGTGCCATGCCCCAGCCCCTGAATGATCTGACCGAGGCCCTGATTGACGCCGCCCTCAAGGCGGGCGCCGGGGCGGCGGATGCCATCGCTGTCCGGGGCAGTTCCGTCACCATCGACATGCGCGGCGGCACCCTTGAACAGGCCGAGCGCGCCGAAGGTGTCGAGATCGGCTTGCGCGTCTTGATCGGCGGGCGACAGGCCAATGTTTCGGCCTCTGATACCAAGCCCGAAACGATCAGAACCCTGGCAGAGCGTGCCGTTGCCATGGCGCATGAGGCCCCCGAAGACCCCC
>JAVVFB010000116.1:0-10407 GCA_032251095.1 Roseovarius sp.
CTCGCCCTTGACGCCGCGCAGGTCCTTGAGAGCGTCACGCGCCGCCAACCCGCGACAGTCGATCACGGTTTGCGCGGTCGGTGTTGCATCGGTCTGTTCAAACCTGACACCCTCCTTGATCAGCCGGTCGCGCAGGGTGTTCAGCGACAGGCGCGGATTTATATGCGCCTCGCCGGGAAAGAATAGGGCACGGTCAAAGTGATCAGCCAAAAGCGGCTCTAACCCGGCTAAATCAGCGCCTTTTACCGCTTCATGCCCGATGGTGCGGCGGGCGAATTGCGAGAGTTCGGCGCGGTCGCGCGCAAGGGTGACAACAAGCGATCCGTTGCGATGCACGGTCGCGCCGTGGTGCTGCCACCAATCGGCGGCTTCCTGACCCAAACGCACAACCGGTTCTTCGGCGGTATAGCCTTCGCAGAAGGGCGCAAGCATGCCGCCGGCCCACCATGAACAGGCTTGCGGGCCGGGACCGGGGGCCGGATCACGCAGGGTGACACGCACGCCCCGCGCGCAGAGCTCCGAGGCGACGCAAAGCCCGACAACCCCGGCGCCACGTATGATCACAGCATCGGTCATTTCCAGACCTCGTGGAAATGGTGCACCGGGCCGTGGCCATGGCCGATCTCAAGGCTGTCGGCGGCAATAATCGCCCGATGAAGCCAGTGATGCGCACACTCGACCGCCTTTTCCAAAGGCATCCCCTTGGCAAGGCCGGCGGCAATGGCCGATGACATCGTACAGCCGGTGCCGTGGGTGTTGCGAGTGGCAATGCGGGGCGCGTCAAGTTGGACCACCTCATCGGCCATTAACCAATCGGTGCAGATATCGCCCTTACCATGCCCACCCTTCATCAAAACCGCCTTGGCGCCCAAGTCGCGCAGGCGATTGCCCTGATCCTGCATGTCCCGGTCTGTGACCGCCTCTGGCAGGCCCAAAAGGCTTGCCGCCTCTGGCAAGTTCGGGGTCAGAAGGTCGGCCCGCGGCAGAAGATGCGTCATCAAGGCGCTGCGGGCGGCATCGGGCAACAGGCGCGCGCCGGATTTTGCAACCATCACCGGGTCAAGCACCACCGGCCCGGTGAACCCGCGCAAAGCCTCGGCGACGGACTCGATCAGGGTGGCATCGCCAAGCATCCCGATCTTGACCACATCGACCCTGATATCGCCCAAAACGGCCTTGATCTGGGCCGCGACCACGGCGTTGGGGATGGCGAACACATCGGTGACGTCACAGGTATTCTGCGCGGTGACGGCGGTGATCACGCTGGTACCAAAGACGCCAAGCGCGGAAAAGGTCTTGAGGTCGGCCTGAATGCCCGCGCCGCCACCGCTATCGGATCCGGCGATTGTGAGTGCTGTTGGCGTGGTCATGGCCTCTCCTTCCAGTCATCTTGGAAACGGAAAGGGCCTTGTCTGGCATCGGTGGGCCATGGCATTTCCGTTCCCTACGCCGGTATGAACCGGATCAGGTTCGATGGGTTGGCACGTCGCCTCTCAGCCTGGCAAGCAGGCACCCCAACGGATTTGCAAAAGAGGTAACAGCAGAAGAACGGCTGGGCAAGCGGGGATTGTGGCGCATCGCCTGAGCGCGCCTGTCTGCCCTGGCCATGAAACGAAAAAGGCCCCGCCAGTGTGGCGGGGCAGGTAGAGAGTGCCTGATCAGTCAGGTCTCAGGCACCAGCGGTGTTCTGTGAAACCTAGTTTGGGCGCTCTGACATTTCGGCGCGGATCTGTTGGCGCAAAAGGTCGATCGGCACGGTCTTGCCATCGCGCTTGAAGCACCAATATGTCCAGCCGTTGCAGGACGGCGCGCCTTCAAGATGGGCGCCGACCTGATGGATCGACCCTTTGACGTCATCGCCGATCAGCGTGCCATCGGCACGCACCTTGGCCTTGTGGCGGCCATTCATGCTTAGCAATTCCTCACCGGGGCGCAGCATGCCGCGCTCGACCAATTGGCCAAAGGGCACGCGCGGCTCGGCGCGTTTCGAGGTCGTGACCCGAAGCGCCTCGCGATCAAACTTGCGGGTGTTGCTCAGGCGCTTTTCGGCAACCTTGCGATAGGCCGCCTCGCGTTCGATCCCGATATAATCGCGGCCCAGCATCTTGGCCACGGCACCGGTGGTGCCGGTGCCAAAGAACGGGTCAAGCACGACGTCGCCGGGGTTGGTCGATCCGACCAGAATGCGATGCAAAAGGCTTTCGGGTTTCTGGGTCGGATGGGCCTTGTCGCCGTTTTCGTCCTTGAGACGCTCGTGCCCGGTACAGATCGGCAAAACCCAGTCGCTGCGCATCTGAATGCCATCATTGAGGGATTTCAGTGCTTCATAGTTGAAGGTGTACTTGCCGCCTTCTTCCTTGCTGGCCCAGATCATCGTTTCGTGGGCATTGGTCAAACGCTTGCCGCGAAAGTTCGGCATCGGGTTGGATTTGCGCCAGACCACATCGTTCAGGATCCAAAAGCCCTGGTCCTGCAAGGCGGCCCCGACCCGAAAGATGTTGTGATAAGAACCGATTACCCAAATAGCCCCAGTGGGTTTGAGTAATCGGCGCGCCGCCTTGAGCCAGTCTTGGGTAAATCTGTCGTAGGCGGCGAATGAGGAAAATTGATCCCAGGCGTCGTCAACCGCGTCCACCTGGCTATTGTCGGGGCGATGAAGATCGCCCTTGAGCTGAAGATTGTAGGGCGGGTCGGCAAAGATCAGGTCGACACTGGCCTCGGGAAGGCTGTTCATAACCTCGATGCATTCACCGGCAATAATCGTATTGAGAGGGAGCGCGGGCGCCCCTTTTGCTTTGGTCATTGTCTTCATTTTCTGCCTCTGTCCCGGCGCTTGGTGCGCTCTGGTTGTTGAGGTCAAAGATGAGTCAAAGCTGATTCGCCGTCAATTTCTTTTTTGAATCAGAGGGTTAGTTATTTTTCTTGATACAAGATGTTGTGTACTGGCTTGAATGAACGTCTATGGTGTGGGGTCACCCCGAGATTTAGAAGCGCCGCTTTGTGGCTTTTTGACGGGTATCCGGCGTTTGTTTCCCAGCCATAGCCGGGAAACTGTTGCGCAAGGTCCGCCATGATGCGATCGCGCGTTATTTTTGCAACAATGGACGCCGCCGCAATCGAAACCGAGGCCGCATCGCCCTTGATGATCGCCTGCGCCGGGATGATTAAACCGCGCGGAATGAGGTTGCCGTCGATCAACGCCATGTCGGCGCTTTGGCGCAAACCCTGAACCGCACGTTCCATCGCCAGATGCGAGGCGCGCAGGATGTTGATCTTGTCGATCTCTTCGACTGTGGCATGAGCGACAGACACATCGGCGCATGCCAACAGCGCGTCATAAAGCGCTTCGCGGCGTTTCGCGCTGAGCTTCTTTGAATCGTCAAGGCCGGGCGGAATGTGTGTGGGGTCAAGGATCACCGCCGCCGCCGTGACCGGCCCGGCAAGCGGGCCGCGCCCAACCTCATCCACCCCGGCGATCAGGGTATAGCCCTGCGCGAGGGCAAGCGTTTCGTGGGTGTAATCGGGGCCGGACATGCCCCCAAATCGCATAATGCGCCTGCGAATGCAAAAGGCCCGGAAAATAAAGGACACGGAAAAATAAAGGGAAGGGGCGCACCCCTTCCCTTGCTTGCCAGAGTGGGTCTCTGGTGATTATTTGCCGTTGTGATCGCGGCGATGGCGGGACTGTGCCGAGTACCGTTCAGCACCACGCTGCGTGTTGCGACGCGTCTGGTGCCCACGATTGTTATAGGCCGGCTGTGCGCGGTAAACGCGGTTGTTGGAGTGATGCCGTTGCCGACGCTCCTGGCGGTGATAGCGCTTTTGCTTGTAATGGCGGTTTTGGTGCTTGTAGTTGTGACCGTGGTTACGGGAAACATAATCCTTGCGGTGGCCCTTTTTGCGGTCATTGGCCACGGCGACACCGATGATGGTGAGGGCGGCAACGCCTGCGATGATGGCGGCAGTTTCGCCGCGATCCTGTGCGCGCACAGGAGCAGAGCTAAGCCCGGTAACAGCGAGGGCCGCGCCCAGTACGATTGCGATAAACTTGCGGTGCATGATCTCTTTCCTTTCAGGTTTCACGACAGTGATGTCAAAGCGTCGGCCAGCACGACCGTTCGCGATGTACTCAAGGTGGGGTCAACCTGCCCGGACAGGCAATAACGCCCCGATGTTATCAGATAACAGCCGGTTTTCGGGTCATTTCGTGTCACGAGTTATTGAATAGCCGTGGGCTTGGGCGCATCTTGCCCACATGAAACAGATCACACACATCACCCTTATGGCTCTTGGCCTTGCTCTTGCCGCCAGTGGCGCGCAGGCCGCCTGTCAGATTGAATACAAGGCCAAGCGGGACAAACCGCTTGAGCTTTACTATGATGTCACCACCGTCAATGCGCCCTGCTCTTCCGCAGAAGCGGCATTGCGCAAGCAATTGGCGGGCAGGGGGCTTACGCTTCTCAAGGTGCTGTCGAAGAAGGAAAAGTAGGTTGGGTAAAAAGGGGGGCTGCCCGTGCGCGGATTGACCAGTACCGCCGCCGATGCGCGGCGCTCGGGCAACCGGGTTGTGGTTCTTGGTGTGGTGGCCATCGTGGCCATCCTGACGATTGCGGCGGTGTTCTTGTTTCTCAGCCTGCCGGACGCCAACGCGTTCAATGCGCGTGTCGAGCGGATATTTGTTGAAAACGATGCGCTCACGGCGCGCACCGATATCAAGCTTTTGGAAATTCTCGCCCTCTCGGGTACGGCGTTCTCGGAAACCCTGACAAGTTACCGGATGGTGATCTTCGTTCTGCTGGTCTTTGCCACGGCTCTTTTGGTCTCGGCTCTGGTGTTTCTGGTGATGCTGATCACGCTGAACCGGCGGATGGCGCAGATCGAACGCTCGGGTATTCAGGTAAGCTCGCTCTTGATCAGCCGCGAGGAAAAGACCGTTTACCTCAATAACATGGGTTTCAAGCTTACCGATGCGGCGATGGAAACCCTGTCGGTTCTGGCCGAGGCCCGGATGGATGACGATGTCATGACCGGGGCCGAAATCGAGGGTGTGATATCGGGGCGCAACGCATCAGATTGCGAAGAGGCGGCCGGAGCCACCCGGATCAAACGCCTGCGTGATACGCTTGGAAATCAGCTTGTAAGCGAGCTTTTGGTCAAGAATATCGCGCGGCGCGGCTATATGCTTGCGATCGACAAGGATGTGATCCGCGTTATTTGAGAAATGGCGCGGTTTGCCGTCGCTTCGCCGCTTAAAACGCCGGGCAAAGCAGGCTGTGAAACCCGTCCTTTACGGTGGCATTTAAACCCTAGCTGTTGCTTTGGCACATGCGCGGACCCATGTTATGCTTGTCTTTACGTCAATTCCAAAATAGCAAGCATCACGGTTTGTCGGGAAAGAGTGTCTTCTTGGCTGCTGATCGGATATGTGTTTCCCGAGATGTGGTTGGACGGACATTGATGTGTGCAGCTGCACTATCGCTTTTCTTACCCCAATGAAGGAGCACACTCTTGTCGACCAAAGAAACCCTGATCGGCTTGTCAAAGGCCGAAACCAAGGCGGACAGCACCGCAAGAGTGGCCAAAGGCATCATTGACGACGAGGCGGCGTTGCGCGATGCGAAGACTAAAACGCTTCGTACCGCCCGCCTTGAGCGCGAGGCCTCCGTTGAGGCCCCGACCACGGCCAAGCCGAAACTTACGCAGACTGCACTGTCGCAGCCCAAATGCTAAGGGATACCAAGATTTGCTTCAGAACCTGACGTCACCTGCTGCCATGACAGCCCAAGAACAGGCTGCTCCGGCACCGGAGAGCGAGGATGCCCGCATATGGGTGCGCATACTTGCCAATTACCGTGAACCGTCACATGCGCGAAGCGTGTTTGAGCTTTTCATCACCCTGATTCCGTTTCTGGCCATCTGGGGCCTTGCCCTCTGGAGCCTGTCGTTCAGCTCTGTTCTGGCCGGTGCCCTGTCGATTTTCAACGGCCTGTTTCTTGTTCGGCTGTTCGTGATTCAGCATGACTGTGGCCATGGCTCGTTCTTTAGCAGCCGTTGGCTGAATGACTGGATCGGTCGGGCCCTTGGGGTGGTTACCGTGACGCCCTATGACGTCTGGCGGCGCACTCATGCGGTGCATCACGCCTCTGCCGGAAATCTCGACAAGCGCGGCATGGGCGACGTAATGACCCTTACCGTCAGCGAGTATCAAAGCCTGTCGCGCTTTGGGCAGCTGAAATATCGGCTGTATCGCAACCCGTTTGTCTTGTTCGTGCTGGGGCCGTCCTATTTGTTTTTCCTTGAAAACCGCCTGCCGCTTGGCTTGATGGGGGCCGGCTGGCGCTATTGGCTTAGCGCGATGGGCACGAATGTCGTGCTGGCCGTGGTTCTGGTCACGCTGGGCTATATCGGCGGGTTTGCCGCGATCTTTCTTGTCTTTGTGCCCACGGTCGTCGTGGCGGCCTCGATCGGGGTTTGGTTGTTTTACGTGCAGCATCAGTTTGAGGAAACCTGTTGGGATCATGATCCCGACTGGCAACTTCACGATGCGGCCCTGCATGGCAGTTCGCATTATATCCTGCCCGGTATCCTGCGCTGGTTCTCGGCCAATATCGGCGCGCATCACGTGCACCATCTTCAGAGCCGCGTGCCGTTCTATCGCCTCTCCGAGATCCTGCGCGATCACCCCAAGCTTGATCAGGCGCAGCGCCTGACGATCCGCGAAAGCCTGAGCTGTGTGAAGCTTCAGCTTTGGGATGAACAGAACCGCCGCTTGATTTCCTTCTCAGCCGCCAAGATGGTCTAGGCGCCACGCGCTTTAACGCAGTCGGGGCAGGGGTGTTTCCACCTCTGCCCCGTTTTGTTTCTGTCGTCCGTGTTGGGAAGTGCCCTAAAAATCAAGGTTCTCGACGTTCAGCGCGTTGGCCTGAATGAACTCGCGGCGTGGTTCAACCACATCGCCCATCAGCTTGGTAAACAGATCATCGGCCTCGGCCACGTCATCGACCTTGACCTGCAGCAAGGTGCGCGCTTCGGGGTCAAGCGTGGTTTCCCAGAGCTGGCCGGGGTTCATTTCGCCAAGACCTTTATAGCGCTGCAAGGTCAGGCCCTTTTCGCCCTCTTTCAGGATCGCATCCAGAAGGTCGAGTGGGCCATAGATCGCCTGCGAGCGGTCCTTGCGCATCAGCGTTGCAGGCTCTCGGTACACCTCGCGCAGGGTCTGGGTCATCTTGCCAAGCTTGCGCGCCTCACCCGCGCGCAGGATCGGCCCGTCAAGCGTGCGCATTTCTTCGACACCACGCACCGTGCGGCTCAGGCGGATGCCCTGATCCTGAGTCGGGCGGCCTTGCCAGCCGCGTTCGTATTCGTTGGAAATAAGGTCAAGCCGCTCGGCCACGGCATTGGCGACGCCCTGCAAATCGGCATCGGCGCTCCCGGCAAGAAACGCCTCGGCAATCGCGGCCTGTTCAAGGATGTGGCGCGGGTAATGGGTGGCGAAGGCTTCGAGAATCCGCTTGGCCTGTCGCGCCTCTTCGACCACGCGCACAAGATCGGTGCCGGTGATATCCTCGCCCGAGCCAAGCCGCAAAACCGCATCCGCCGTGCCCTGTGAAATCAGGTAATCCTCAAGCGAGGCCTGATCCTTGAGGTAAACCTCTGATTTGCCACGCATCACCTTATAAAGCGGCGGCTGCGCGATATAGAGATAGCCCCCCTCGATCAGTTGGGGCATCTGGCGATAGAAGAACGTCAGCAAAAGCGTGCGGATATGCGCGCCGTCAACATCGGCGTCGGTCATGATCACGATCTTGTGGTAGCGCAGCTTTGAGATATCGAACTCGTCGCGCCCGATCCCGGTGCCAAGCGCCATCACCAGATTGCCGATTTCCTGACTTCCCAGCATCCGGTCAAAGCGTGCGCGCTCGACGTTGAGGATCTTGCCGCGCAGGGGCAAAACCGCCTGCGTGCCGCGATCCCGGCCGGTCTGCGCCGATCCACCGGCGCTATCCCCCTCGACAAGAAAGACTTCGGTTTTCGACGGGTCCTTTGACGAGCAATCCTTGAGCTTGCCAGCGAGAAAGTTCACATCCATCGGGTTCTTGCGCCGGGTCAGGTCGCGCGCCTTGCGGGCGGCCTCGCGGGCATGGGCGGCCTCGATGATCTTGCCGACCACGACCTTGGCCACGCTCGGGTTTTCCTCGAACCATTCGGCAAGCTTTTCGTTCACCAGCCCCTCGACCGCCGGGCGCACCTCGGAGCTTACGAGTTTGTCCTTGGTCTGGCTGGAAAACTTGGGGTCCGGCACCTTGACCGAAAGCACACAGGTAAGCCCTTCGCGGGCATCATCGCCGGTAAAGCTTATTTTTTCCTTGCGCGCGATCCCGGTGCTTTGGGCATAGTTGTTGATCGTGCGGGTCAAGGCACCGCGAAAGCCCGCCATATGCGTGCCGCCGTCGCGCTGCGGGATGTTGTTGGTAAACGGCAGGACGGTCTCGTGATAGCTGTCGTTCCACCACATCGCCACTTCGACGCCGATATCGTCCCGCTCGCCGGTGATAAAGATCGGCTCCGGCATGGCGGGTGTTTTGTGACGGTCAAGATATTTTACGAACTCCTTGACGCCGCCCTCGTAGAACAGGGTGGTTTCAAGCGGCTCGGCGGGGCGTTCATCGCGCAGGATGATGCGCACCCCGGAATTCAGAAAGGCCAGTTCCCGCAGACGCTTTTCCAGCGTTTCAAAGACGTAATCCAGGTTCGAGAAGGTTTCGGTCGAGGCCAGAAAGCGCACCTCGGTGCCCTTGCGGCCATTGGCATCGCCCACCACGCGCAGCGGCTCTACCGTAAAGCCGCCGGCGAACTTGGCATAGTGTTCCTTGCCATTGCGCCACACCCGAAGTTCAAGCCATTCCGACAGCGCGTTCACCACCGAAACCCCGACCCCGTGCAGACCGCCCGACACCTTGTAGGAATTGCTGTCAAACTTGCCGCCGGCGTGAAGCTGGGTCATGATCACTTCGGCCGCAGAAACGCCTTCGCCCTCGTGCATGTCGACGGGAATACCGCGGCCATTATCGCTGACCGAAACGGATGAATCCGCGTGGATCGTGACGTTGACGGCATCGGCATGACCGGCCAGCGCCTCGTCAATGCCGTTATCCACGACCTCGTACACCATGTGATGCAGACCAGAGCCATCATCAGTGTCCCCGATATACATGCCAGGGCGCTTGCGGACCGCCTCCAACCCTTTGAGAACCTTGATGGAATCGGCGCCATATTCTTCGGGCACCGCGATGGTTTCGGACATGCGAAAGTTCCTTCGTATTTTTCCTATTTTATACGAGCTATTGGGGCCAATGTCACGCCTTTCCCCCATATTTTGCGGTCTGCGGCCCTCAGGTAAAGGGGATGATCAACCCCACCATAACAAGCAGGAAACCCGAGACGAAATTGAGCCGCGAAATGGCCTTGGGACTCTGCAAAAGGCGGCGCGCACGGTCCAGAAAAAACGCCAGTCCCAGGTTGCCCACCATCGGCACGATGGTCGAAACCGCCAGGATCGCGGCAATATCCGGCACCGTGACCGCGGAAAGATCGAAAAAGCCCGGCAGAAAGCCCATGTAAAACAGGATCGCCTTGGGATTGCCGATCACCGCCGCGATCCCCACCGAAAATCCGGCCCAGATGCCGGGGCGGGTCATGCGGCTGTCGGTGCCGGGCACGCGCGCCGGGGCGCGGATCAAAAGCAGGCCCATCACGATGAACACCGCCGCCGCGATCCAGCGCAAAAGGTTGAGTGCGCCACCATAAACCGACAGCACCCAGGCCAGGCCAAGGATCGCGCAGAGCGGCCAGATCAAATCGCCCAGGGCTACGCCCACCGCCAGCGGCCATGCGCCGCGCATGCCACCCGAGAGGGCACGCGCGGTCAGCGCGACCCAGACCGGCCCCGGCACGGCCCAAAGCCCGGCCATGGCCGCCGCATAGAGCATGAGATCGAAAAGCGTGATGGTCATCGCGCCTCGGGCAATGTGAGGCTGCCATCGGCGGACAGCGGCCAGAACGGATTCATCGCCACTTCCCAGACGTGGCCATCAGGATCGGCGAAATAGCCCGAATACCCGCCCCAAAACACCTTCTGCGGTGTTTTTAGCGGCGTCGCCCCGGCGGCTATGGCCGTTTGATAGGCGGTGTCTACCTCTGCCTCGGTTGCGAAATTCTGGGCAAGTGTGATCGCCCCGATCCCCAATTCCACATTGGCGCGCCCCTGATCCTCGGCAAGATCGGCCTTGCCAAACAGACCAAGCACAAGCCCGTTCATCTGGTAAAAAACCACCGCGGGCTGTTCCTCTGCCGGGGTCCAGCCAAGTCGGCGTAAAAGGCTTTCGCACGGTCAAGATCGCTAACCCC
>JAVVFB010000117.1:0-10218 GCA_032251095.1 Roseovarius sp.
GGACACCCCTCCCCAACGAGGGGCGCTTATCTGAAAGGGTAGCATTCATGGCTATTGATACTCCGGCAACGCGGCCGGTTAATCCGCGTTTTTCTTCTGGCCCCTGCGCCAAAATCCCCACATTCTCGCTTGATAAGCTCGCTGATGCGCCCCTGGGCCGCAGCCACCGTGCCGCCGTCGGCAAGGCCAAGCTGAAGGCCGCGATCGAGCGGACGCGCGACATTCTCGGCATCCCCGCAGATTACCGTATCGGCATCGTGCCCGCCTCGGATACCGGCGCGGTTGAGATGGCCATGTGGAACCTGCTGGGCGAACGCCCGGTTGAAATGCTCGCCTGGGAAAGCTTTGGCGCCGGTTGGGTCACCGATGTGGTGAAACAGCTCAAGCTCGACGCGACGGTCAAAACCGCCGAATACGGCGAGATTGTCGATCTGGCCGGTGTCGATACCGACAAGGATGTCGTCTTTACCTGGAACGGCACCACCTCTGGTGTGCGCGTGCCCAATGGCGACTGGATCAAACCCGACCGTCAGGGGCTTACCATCTGCGATGCCACCTCTGCTGCCTTTGCGCAGGATCTGCCTTGGGACAAGCTTGATGTGACCACCTTCAGCTGGCAAAAAGTGCTGGGCGGCGAGGCGGCGCATGGCATGCTGATCCTGAGCCCGCGGGCGGTTGAACGGCTTGAAAGCTATACCCCGGCCTGGCCTCTGCCCAAGATTTTCCGCCTCACCAAGGGCGGCAAGCTTATCGAGGGCGTCTTCGTCGGCGAGACCATCAACACCCCGTCGATGCTTGCGGTTGAGGATTACCTCGTCGCCCTTGACTGGGCCGCCTCGGTGGGGGGGCTCAAGGGCCTGATCGCCCGTGCGAATGCCAATACCAAGGCGGTGGCCGATTTTGTCGAACTGCACGATTGGGTCGACTTTTTGGCCCATGATCCGGCCACCCTGTCAAACACCTCTGTCTGCCTGACCTTCAATGATGCGCGCATCATCGATGGGGCCGCATTCGCCAAAGCCGTTGCCAAACGGCTTGAGGTCGAGAATGTCGCGCTTGATGTCGGGGCTTATCGCGATGCGCCCGCCGGGCTTCGGATCTGGTGTGGCGGCACGGTGGAAACATCTGATGTCGCGGCCCTGATGCCCTGGATCGAATGGGCGTTTCAGGCCGAAATCGCGGCGCTTGCCGTCGACGCATGATCGTGGGTTGGCACCCACCCTACGTTCGGCCTGTAGGGTGGGTGAAACCCACGCTTTCACGACACTCTTTCATAAGGACGCTTGAACATGGCTCCCAAGGTACTCGTCTCTGACAAACTCTCCGAAACCGCCGTTCAAATCTTTCGCGATCGCGGCATCGAGGTGGATTTCCAGCCCGATCTTGGCAAGGACAAGGATAAACTGGCCGAGGTGATCGGCCAATATGATGGCCTTGCCATTCGCTCGGCCACCAAGGTCACCGAGAAAATTCTCGAGAATGCCACCAACCTCAAGGTGATTGCGCGCGCCGGTATTGGCACCGACAACATCGACAAAGAGGCCGCAAGCAAAAAGGGCGTGATCGTGATGAACACGCCGTTTGGCAACATGATCACCACCGCCGAACATGCCATCGCGATGATGTTCGCCGTGGCGCGCCAGATCCCCGAGGCCTCGGCCTCGACCCACGCCGGGAAATGGGAGAAATCCAGGTTCATGGGCGTCGAGCTTACCGGCAAGACCCTTGGTGTGATCGGTGCCGGCAATATTGGCGGTATCGTTTGTGATCGTGCCCGTGGTCTCAAGATGAAGGTCGTGGCCTATGACCCCTTCCTGAGCCAGGAAAAGGCCGACAAGATGGGCGTCGAGAAGATCGAAGAGCTTGACGAGCTGCTCACGCGCGCCGATTTCATCACGCTGCATGTGCCGCTCACCGACCAGACCCGCAATATCCTGAGCCGCGAAAACCTTGAGAAAACCAAGAAGGGTGTGCGCATCATCAACTGCGCCCGTGGCGGTCTTGTGGATGAAGAGGCGCTGGCCGATCTGTTGAAATCTGGCCATGTCGCGGGTGCGGGCTTTGACGTCTTTGCCCAGGAACCGGCGACTGAAAACCCGCTTTTCGGCTTGCCCAACGTGGTCTGCACGCCGCACCTTGGCGCCGCCACCACCGAAGCGCAGGAAAACGTCGCCCTGCAAGTGGCCGAGCAGATGTCGGACTATCTTTTGACCGGTGCCGTGACCAACGCCCTCAACATGCCTTCGGTGACGGCGGAAGAGGCCAAGGTCATGGGGCCTTGGATCAAACTTGCCGATCATTTGGGCAATTTCATCGGCCAGATGACGGACGAGCCGATCAAGGCGATCAACATCCTCTATGACGGCGTGGTCTCGGACATGAACCTTGGCGCGCTCAATTCCGCCGCAGTCGCGGGAATCATGAAGTCGGTCAACCCCGAGGTCAACATGGTCTCGGCGCCCGTGGTGGCCAAGGAACGCGGCATCAAGATCAGCACCACAAAACAGGATAAATCCGGTGCTTTCGAGGGTTATATCAAAGTGACAGTGGTGACCGACAAGCGCGAGCGTTCGATCGGCGGCACGGTCTTCAGTGATGGTAAACCGCGCTTCATTCAGATCAAGGGCATCAATATCGACGCCGAAATCGGCCGTCACATGCTCTACACCACCAACGAGGACGTGCCCGGCATTATCGGCCTTTTGGGGCAAACCATGGGCGATAATGCCGTCAACATCGCCAACTTTACCCTTGGGCGCGCCGATGCGGGTGGCGAGGCGATTGCGCTTTTGTATGTTGACGCGGACGTGCCCGAGGCGGCCATCAAGGCCCTCAAGGATACCGGCAAGTTTCAGCAAATTCGCCAGTTGCACTTTGACGTCGGCTAAGGTCAGACCTGCGCCGCCTTTCGGGGCGGCGCCTGTTTCTCTGCTTTGTGACTTTCATCTTTCCAGAAATACTCCGGGGGAATCGCCGCTTTGCGGCGATGGGGGCAGTGCCCCCTAAATCCCGCTGGACATTTTGGGCAAGACAAGGCTTTTGTCCCACATGACACATCCAATCTATACCATCCCCGACGTTCACGGGCAGGATGCCCTGCTAGAAGCCGCCTTGGCGCTGATCGAGGCCGAGGGCGGCCCCGATGCCGACATCATATTCCTTGGCGATCTCGTGGATCGCGGCCCCGATAGCCGCGCGGTGATCGACCGGGTGATGCAGGCACAGGCCATGGCCCGCAACTGGACCGTGCTGCGGGGCAATCACGATCAGATGTTTGTCGATTTCCTCGACAGTGGCGACATTCACCCCGAACGCCTGCGCGCCGATCTAAGCTGGCTCAATCCGCGCCTTGGCGGGGATACAACGCTTGCCTCTTATGGCGTGACCTCGACCGAAGAGGCCCCGAACCTTGATGCCGCCCGTAGCGCTGTGCCCGAGGCGCACCGTGACTGGCTGGCGAACCTGCCGCTGACCCATCAGATTGGCGAGCTTTTGTTTGTGCATGCCGGCATTCGCCCCGGCGTGCCGCTTGAGAAACAGGACCCGGATGATCTTATGTGGATCAGGGACGGTTTTCTTGACTATGAGGGCGACTATCCCTGGCTTTTGGTGCATGGCCATACCGCCCTTGATATGCCGACGCATTTCGGCAACCGGATTGACCTTGATGGCGGCGCTGGCCGTGGGCGCGGTCTTTGGCCGGCGGTGTTCGAGGGGCGCGATTGCTGGCTTTTGTCCGACAGCGGACGAATCCCCCTCACACCTGCCAAATAGAGCCGCGCGCGGGTCGCGTTTTACCTGCCTGCCCCGTTCAAAATGCCCTGTGCAAACCGGCGAAAGGGCCGCATTGCCAGACCCCGGTTAACCTCGTTAAGGTTGAGGCAACTTAAAACCGAGGGACAGACATGACTGATATCGTAATTCTTGATGGCGCACGCACGGCAATTGGCACATTTGGCGGGGCCCTTGCGGGCACTCCTCCGACAACCCTTGGCGCGATTGTCGCCAAAGAGGCGCTTGCGCGCTCGGGCGTCGAGGGCGCACAGATCGGGCATGTGGTCTTTGGCCATGTTATCAACACCGAACCGCGCGACATGTATGTCAGCCGCGTTGCCGCCATTGACGCCGGCATTCCCGACAGCGCCCCGGCGATGAACGTCAACCGTCTCTGTGGCTCGGGCGCGCAGGCGATTGTCTCGGCGGTTCAGTCCTTGATGCTGAACGATGCGGAGTTTGCCCTTGCCGGCGGTGTCGAGAATATGTCGCGCTCGCCCTTCATCATCCCCGATCAACGCTGGGGCGCCAAGATGGGCGATGTGACGACGCGCGATATGATGTTGGGCGCGCTGAACTGTCCGTTTGGCACCGGCCATATGGGTGTGACGGCGGAAAATGTTGCCGCCGAGCATGACATCAGCCGCGCCGATCAGGATGCCTTCGCCCTTGAAAGCCAGCGCCGCGCAGGGATTGCGATTGCCGAGGGTCGTTTCAAATCCCAGATCGTGCCGGTCGAGGTGCGCGTCAAGCGCGATATGGTGGCCTTTGACACCGATGAGCACCCCAAGGCGACCACCGCCGAGGCTCTCGCGGGGCTGCGCACCGTGTTCCAAAAAGACGGCACCGTGACCGCCGGCAATGCCAGCGGTATCAATGACGGCGCGGCGGCGATTGTCTTGGCACGCGCCAGTGCGGCCGAGGCCGCCGGTCTCAAGCCGCGCGCGCGCATCCTTGGTTACGCCCATGCCGGTGTGCGCCCCGAGGTGATGGGCATCGGCCCGGTGCCGGCGGTGCAAAAGCTGCTTGAAAAAACCGGTCTGAGTGCCGGTGATTTCGACGTGGTGGAATCAAACGAGGCCTTCGCGGCGCAGGCGCTTGCGGTCAACAAGGGGCTTGGCCTTGATCCGGCGCGCGTCAACCCGAATGGCGGCGCCATCGCGCTTGGCCATCCGGTGGGTGCCACCGGCGCGATTCTTGTGATCAAGGCGCTCTATGAGCTTGAGCGCACCGGCGGCAAACGCGCTATCATCACCATGTGCATCGGTGGCGGTCAGGGCATTGCCATCGCAATCGAGCGCCTCTGACCTCACGACCCGCGCGCAAAAAATCGCGGAAATTGGCAAGGCTTTAAGCAGTTCTTCACGACGATGTCGGATGGTGCCCTTGGTACATCCCGGCATGGCGGAGGACAGGCATGAGCCTTGCCAATAAGCTGGCAGAAGAACGGCGCGCCCGATTGGCCGCCGAACGGCTGCTGGAACAGAAACAAGCGGAATTACAATCCGCCAATCGCAAACTGGGCAAGCATGCGCGCGCCCTGTCCGATGAGATTGATGAAACGCGTGCCGAGGTTCAGACGGTTCGCGACGAAAATCAGCGCGTCAAATCCGATCTTCACGTTGCCAATCAAAAGGTGGAAATCGCCGAACGCCGCCTGTGGCATTCGATCGAAACCATTCAGGACGGGTTTGCCTTTTTCGACAATGACAGCCGCATGATCGCCGCAAATCATGCCTACCTTGCGGTGTTTGAAGGGCTAGAGGCGGTCAAGCCCGGCGTCAGCTATATCGAGATTTTACAGTTTATCACAGAAGAGGGAATCGTGAATATCGGCGATATGCGCCCGGTGGAATGGCGTGAAAAGATGCTTGATCGCTGGCAATCGCCGAACCCGGAACCAGAGGTCATTCGCCTGTGGTCCGGCGGATATATCAAGCTTGTTGATCAGCGCGGCCATGGCGGTGATGTGGTGAGCCTTGCGCTGAATATCACCGACACGATCCGCTATGAAAAAGAGCTCAAAGAGGCGCGCCGCAAGGCCGAGGCGGCCAGCCGTGCCAAATCATCCTTCCTTGCCAATATGAGCCACGAAATCCGCACCCCGATGAACGGGGTTGTGGGCATGGCCGAATTGCTGGGCGACACCGAGCTTACTGACGAACAGCGCCTTTATGCCAGCACGATCAAGCATTCCGGCGAGGCGCTCTTGGTGATCATCAACGACGTTCTGGATTACTCGAAAATCGAGGCGGAAAAGCTTGTTCTGCACGAAGAACCCTTTGATCTTGAGCTGTGCATTCACGAGCTTATCACCCTGCTTCAGGCCAATGCCCGCGACAAGGGCCTGGAGCTTTTGGCGGATTACGACATGTTCCTGCCGACGCGGTTTATCGGCGATCCGGGGCGCATCCGCCAGATCATGACGAACCTTCTGGGCAACGCGGTCAAGTTTACCGAGGCCGGGCATGTGTTGATCCGGGTCACCGGCATGCCGTCGGTTAAGGGCGAAAATGCCAGTATTCACATCACGATAGAGGATACGGGCATCGGAATTCCCGCCGAAAAGATCGACCACATCTTTGGCGAATTCAACCAGGTTGACGATGAAAAGAACCGCAAGTTCGAGGGCACCGGGCTTGGCCTCGCCATTTCGCAAAAGCTGATTCGAATGATGGATGGCAATATCTGGGTTGAATCCGAGCCTGGCAAAGGCTCGACCTTCGGGTTTTCCATCTCGCTGCCGGTGGATGAGGCGGAGCAGGGCGATTGCCTGCAATTGCCCAACGGGTTGAGCCGCGCAATGATTGTCGAGCCACTGGAAGTGACCCGCTCGATCCTTGAACGCCAACTTGCCATTCTCGGGATTGAGGCGGTCTGTTGTCAGAGCGGCAAAGAAGCCTTGGCACAGATTGGCCCCGGCATCGACCTGGTGGTCACCGATCACAACATGCCCCGCATGGATGGCATCGAGCTTGCAGAGGCGTTGCGCGAGGGGGGGCACACCATGCCGATTGTCCTTCTCAGCCACAATACGGGGGCCGCCGAACAAGATCCCGGGCGCATGTACCTGGAGGCTGTTCTGCAAAAGCCGGTCCCACGGCGCCAACTGTTTCAGGCGCTGTCTGCCCTTGCCAAAGGCAAGGTGGCAGAACCGACAAGCCCCGAACAATCCGCCGTTGACGACGGTCCGGGACGCGCGATGCGGGTGCTGGCCGCCGAGGACAACAAGACCAACCGCCTTGTGTTTTCAAAGATGGTCAAAACCTTGGATATCGACCTGAAATTTGCCGAGAACGGGCACGAGGCCTTGGCATTCTTTCAATCCTTCAAACCCGATATTGTGTTCATGGACATCTCGATGCCCGGCATGGACGGCAAGGAAGCAACCCAGCATATCCGCCAGATCGAGGCCGCAACCGGCGGCCATGTGCCGATCGTGGCGATGACCGCCCATGCGATGGAGGGCGATGAAAGCGGGATTTTGGCGGCCGGGCTTGATCATTACATGACCAAACCCCTGCGCAAGGATACCATCATCGGCCATGTCATCGACGCCTGCCCGCCCGACGTGCGCCCGCCCGAGGGCGTGGCCGAGGATATTCACGCCTCGGGGTAATCGCGCAGGAACACCCAATTGTCGCCCTTGGACAGATCTGCGTTATAGCGATAGCCGCCGCTGTCGAAATCCTTGAGGGCCTCGGGATTGCGCAACCGGTGTTGGATCATGAAGCGGGCCATCGCGCCGCGCGCGCGTTTGGCGTAAAAGCTGACGATCTTGGGCGTGCCGGCCTTTTCTTCCATGAAGACGGGCGTGATCACCCGCAGGGTCAGCGCCGCAAGGTCAACCGCGCCGAAATATTCCTGACTGGCGCAATTCACCAAAACGTCGCTGTTCACGGCCTCGGCCTGTGCGTTCAGGGCCTTGGAAATCCGATCCCCCCAATAGTCATAAAGCGACTTTCCATGATCGGTTTTCAACCGGCTGCCCATTTCAAGGCGATAGGGCTGGATCGCATCCAGAGGGCGCAACACCCCGTAAAGGCCCGATAAAATCCGAAGATGATCCTGCGCCCAGGCCATTTCATCGCTATCAAGCGATCCCGCCTCAAGCCCCTGATAGGTATCGCCGGCAAAGGCGAGGGCGGCGGGTTTTTCATCCATCTGGCCGAAATCGCCAAAGCGGTCGGCATTGAGCCGCGCCAAATTCTCGCTGATCTTCATCAGCTTTTGCAGATCGCCCACGCTTAGCCCGCGCGCCACCTCGGCAAGCGTGTTGGCCTCTGCCTGAAAGGCCGGGCGCGTCGGGGTGATCCCATCCACCGGGTCCATGTCGATTTTCTTGGCGGGCGAGACAACAACCAGCATGCGCAAATCCCTTTATCAAATGCTTCCTGTGATTTAGTGCGCCGCGCGCAGAACGTCCAGAAAGGCGGTGCCGAAACGTTCGGCGCGCTTGTCGCCAAGGATGCGCTCCATTTCCTGGCTGGTGCTCGGGCGCGCGCTTGCCACCCGCGCCAAAAGCGTGGTCGAACAACTGAGCGGCTTGTCGATCCCACCCTCGCCGCGCGCAAGGTCACTCTGCGCCTGAAGCAGGCGATCATAGACCTCGCCCGCGTCGCGCCCGGCCAATTTGCGCCGGGTCGGGTGCATCGCCTCGGCGGCGCCATTGATCACCTCAAGAAAGGCATCGCCATAGCGTTCAAGCTTTTTCGCGCCAACGCCGCTTATCCGCGCCATCTGATCAAGGGTGGCGGGCCGGGTTTCGGCCATCTCGATCAGGGTACGGTCGTTGAACACCACATAGGCGGGCACCTTGGCGGCCTCGGCCAGCCCGCGGCGCTTGGCCTTGAGCGCTGACAAAAGCGGCGCATCCTCGTCCGAGACAAGCGCGCGCACCGCCGGGCGGTTTGATTTGGCCACCAGCGTATCGCGCCGCAACGTGATGCCCTGTTCGTCACGCAGGATCGGGCGCGCGGCTTCGGTCATGCAAAGCGCGCCGTGGCGTTCCACATCGGGGCGGATAAGATCGTGCCCCATCATCTGGCGAAACACGCCTTGCCAGCCGCGCTTGTCGATATCGCGCCCGACGCCAAAGGTCGGCAGGGCGTCATGTCCACGCTGGCGGATCTTGTCGGTGGCATTGCCCATCAGGATATCAATCAGGTGCCCCGCGCCAAAGTTTTCACCGGTCCGCAGGATCGCCGAAAGTGCCTTGCGCACCGCCTCGGTGCCATCAAAGGTGTCGGCGGGTGTGTCGCAGAGATCGCAATTGCCGCAGGTAAACTCGGTCTCGCCGAAATACCGCAGAAGCGTCGCGCGACGGCATTCCAACGCCTCGGCCAACCCCAAAAGCGCGTTCAGCCGCCCGTGATCGGCCATCCGGCGTTCGGGCGGGGCAAGGCCTTCGTCAATCTGGCTGCGGCGCAGGCGGATATCGTCGGGGCCAAACAGTGTGAGTGTTTCCGCCGGGGCGCCATCGCGGCCCGAGCGGCCGATTTCCTGATAATAGGCCTCGATGGATTTCGGCAGGTCGGCATGCGCGACCCAGCGGATATCGGGTTTGTCGACACCCATGCCAAAGGCCACGGTCGCCACCACGATAAGCCCGTCTTCGGTGTTGAACCGCCCCTCGACAAGGCGGCGATCGCCGGCCTCCATCCCGCCGTGATAGAAACAGGCGTTATGCCCCGCCTCTCCAAGCGCGCGCGCCAGCGTTTCGGTCTTGGCGCGGGTGCCGCAATAAACAATGCCCGACTGGCCCTTGCGGGCCCCGGCGAAATCAAGGATCTGGCGGCGGGGATTGTCCTTGGCAGCAAAGGCAAGGTGGATATTGGGGCGGTCAAAGCCATGCAAAAAGGTCTGGGGTGGGTGCCCGTCGAACAGCTTTTGCACGATTTCGTCGCGGGTTTCGGCGTCGGCGGTGGCGGTAAAGGCGGCAAGCGGCACGTTAAGCGCCTCGCGCAGCGCCCCGATCCGAAGGTAATCGGGGCGAAAATCATGCCCCCATTGTGACACGCAATGGGCCTCGTCCACGGCAATCAGGCTTACACCAATGCGGCGCAACATCCCCATGGCCGATCCGGCCGCAAGGCGTTCGGGCGCGATATAAAGCAGCTTGAGCCGCCCATCCTCTAGTGCCTGCCAGACCTCGGCGGTCTCTTCATCGGTGTTGCCAGAGGTCAGCGCGCCGGCCTCGACCCCGGCTTCGCGCAGCGCACGCACCTGATCGCGCATCAATGCAATCAGCGGTGAGATGACCACCGTCACCCCGTCGCGCATCAGCGCAGGCAATTGAAAGCAAAGCGATTTCCCGCCGCCCGTCGGCATGATGGCCAGAACGTTCTGACCATGGGCCACGGCATCTACGATCTCTTCCTGCCCGGGGCGGAACGCATCATAACCGAAAATATCGCGCAAAAGCGTGGCAGCGCCGGGCATGGG
>JAVVFB010000118.1:0-10165 GCA_032251095.1 Roseovarius sp.
CAGCTGTTCGAATTTTCGCTCAAGCGGTCGGGCAATCGCGTGTGCATCGTCGGCGCCACCAGCGGCGACACCGGATCGGCGGCGATCGAGGCGTTTCGTGGCCTTGATGCGGTGGATGTGTTCGTCCTTTACCCGCATGGCCGCGTCTCCGAGGTGCAGCGCCGCCAGATGACCACCCCGACCGAGGGCAACGTGCATGCGCTCGCCATCGACGGGCATTTCGACGACGCGCAGGCGCGGGTCAAGGATATGTTCAACCACTTCGAGTTCCGCGATGCGGTCGGCCTTGCCGGCGTCAATAGCATCAACTGGGCGCGGGTTCTGGCGCAGGTGGTCTATTACTTTACCGCCGCCGTGTCGCTTGGCGCGCCGGATCGCAAGATAAGCTTTACCGTGCCGACCGGTAATTTCGGTGACGTGTTCGCGGGTTATATTGCGCGGCGCATGGGCCTGCCGATTGACCGGCTTGTGGTGGCGACCAACCAGAACGACATCCTGCACCGGTGCCTTTCGACCGGTGAGTATAAACCCGACGGCGTGATCCCCTCGATCAGCCCGTCGATGGATATTCAGGTCAGCTCGAATTTCGAGCGCGCGCTTTACTATGCCTATGGCGAGGATGGCGGCGCCGTCGCGCAATTGATGGACGAGCTAAAGGCCGGCGGCTTTTCCGTGAGCCAGGGCGCCTTGCAGGCGCTGCGCGAGAGCTTCGAGTCGGGGCGCTGTGACGAGGATCAAACCCGCGCCACGATTTCGCGCACCTGGGCCGGGACCGGCGAATTGCTCTGCCCGCATTCCGCCGTGGGTGTGCATGTGGCCGAGACCCTGCGCCAGACCGGCGTGCCGATGATCACGCTGGCCACCGCCCATCCGGCCAAATTCCCGGACGCCGTGCAAGAGGCCTCGGGCCAGCACGCGCCCCTGCCGGAGCGCATGGCCGACCTTTACGAGCGCCCCGAGCGCCTGACGCGGGTGGCCAATGATCTGCACGCCATCGAAACCCTTATCCAGGAACGGATCGCCCATTGAGTGTCCAGCTGACCACCCTTCCCAACGGATTTCGCATCGTCACCGAGCATATGCCGGGGCTTCAATCGGCAGCCATCGGTGTCTGGGTTCTGGCCGGGGCCCGCAATGAGCGGGCCGAACAGAACGGCATCGCGCATTTTCTAGAACATATGGCGTTCAAGGGCACCAAGCGGCGCAGCGCCTTGCAAATCGCCGAGGCGATCGAGGATGTGGGCGGCTATATCAACGCCTACACAAGCCGCGAAGTGACGGCCTATTACGTGCGAGTCCTGAAAGAAGACGTGCCTCTTGGGCTTGATGTGGTGGCCGATATCCTGCGCAATCCGGTGTTTGACACCCGCGAGATCGAGGTCGAGCGCGGCGTGATCCTTCAGGAAATCGGACAGGCCGCCGATACGCCTGATGACATCATCTTTGACTGGCTTCAGGAAGAGGCCTATCCCGATCACCCGCTTGGCCGCACCATCCTTGGCGCCGAAGAGCGCGTACGCGGCTTTGCCCGGCCTGATCTTGAGGGCTTTGTCGATCAGTATTACCGCCCCGGTCAGATGATCCTGTCGGCGGCGGGGGCGGTCGATCACGACGAGCTTGTGCGCATGGCCACCGATATGTTCGGTGACATGATCCCGAGTTCTGTGATCGAGCCGCCGCTGGCGCGGTTTCAGGGCGGCGAGGCGCGCCATGTCAAGGATCTGGAACAGGCCCATTTCGCGCTGGCCTTTGAAAGCCCCAATTACGCCGACCCCGATATCTATACCACCCAGATTTACGCAAGCGCGCTTGGCGGTAGCATGTCGTCGCGCCTGTTTCAGGAAATCCGCGAAAAACGCGGGCTGTGTTACACGATCTATGCTCAGGCCGGGGCCTATGCCGACACCGGAATGATGACAATCTATGCCGGCACCTCTGCCGATCAGCTTGGCGATCTGGCGGGCATCACCATTGACGAGATGAAGCGCGCTGCCGATGACATGAGCGCCCCCGAGGTTGAGCGCGCGCGCGCGCAGATGAAGGCGGGGCTGTTGATGGGGCTTGAAAGCCCGTCAAACCGCGCCGAACGTCTGGCGCGGATGCTTCAGATCTGGGGCCGTGTGCCAGAGCTTGCCGAAGTGGTCGGGCGGATTGATGCGGTCACCCTTGAAGATGTGCGCCGGATTGCCCAGACCACGGTTGAACGCGCGCCCTCGGCGCTTGCGCTTTACGGCCCGGTGGCGGATGCGCCAACGCTTATCGGCCTGAATGAGAGGCGCGCCGCCTGATGCTGCTGTTGCCACGCCGGAAGTTGCGGATTGAGACCGAGCGTCTGACCCTGCGCCAGCCGGTGATCGGCGATTTTCGCCACTGGAGCGGGCTGCGCGCGCAAAGCGCCGAGTTCCTCACCCCGTGGGAGCCGCTCTGGGCCAGTGATCACCTTGCGCGCAAGGGGTTTTCCAACCGGGTCTATTGGGCGCAACGCTCGATTTCCAACGGAAGCGCTGTGCCGCTGTTTCTGATCCGGCGCGCGGATCAGGCGCTTTTGGGGGCGATCACGCTTGATAATATCCGGCGCGGCCCGGCGCAGGCGGGCACGCTTGGCTATTGGATCGGGCAGGATTACGCGCGTCAGGGCTATATGCAAGAGGCGATCGCGGGCGTGGTGCATTACGCCTTTGAGCGGCTGGACCTGAGCCGGATCGAGGCCGCCTGCCTGCCGGAAAACCACGCCTCGCGCGGGTTGCTGGAAAAATGTGGCTTCAAATATGAAGGCGTCGCGCAGAGCTATCTTCAGATCAACGGGCGCTGGCGCACGCATGTGCTTTACGCGGCGCTGCGGGCGGATCGCCGCGGGCGCACCGATGTCGGCTGAGGGCTTGTCGCGCCGTGACCTGCGCGCCGCGCCAGACTGAGGCGGCCTGTAAGGGCTGACGAAGGGGCAGATTGTGCTATGCTCTTTCAGATGAAGGAGGAATGCCGATGATACGACTTGTCCTTTTTTGTCTGTTGCTGGCCACGCAGGTCAGTGCGCAAGAGCGCCGACCCAGCCATTGTATCGCCCTTGCGGGCGAGGTTCCGGGGCTCAGCTTCATCCACAAAGCCGGGTTTCGTGATCCCTTGCCCGATTATAACGTGCGGCTGCGTTATATCGCCCACGCCTCGTTCCTTATTCAGGCGGGCGATCTTGCGGCGGTGACGGATTTCACCGGCTTTATCGGCAATGTCGATTTCATCCCCGATGTGGTGACGATGAATCACGCCCACGAGACCCATTGGACCGCAAGCCCCGACCCGATCATTCCGCATGCCTTGCCGGGCTGGGGCCCTTACGGCGAGGGGATCGAGCACCATCTTGATCTTGGGGCCATGGTGGTGCGCAATGTCTCGACCGATATCCGGTCCTATAACGGCGCGGTCGAGCCGAAGGGCAATTCGATCTTCGTGTTTGAGGCAGAGGGGCTTTGCATTGCCCATCTGGGGCATCTGCATCACGAGCCAACGGACGATCAATATGCCGCCCTTGGCCGGATGGACGTGGTCATGGCGCCGGTGGATGGCGGATTTACCATGGACCTTGAGAGCATGATGCGCGTTCTGCGCCGCGTGAAGGCCAGCGTGGTCATCCCGATGCACTGGTTCGGCGATGTCACCCTGGGGCGTTTTTTGGCCGAGATGGAAAATGATTTTGCGATCTCCATTCCCGGAACCAGCGAAATCGAGCTGTCCTTGCGCAGCCTGCCGGAGAGACCGACGATTATAGTGTTGCGCCCCGCCTATTTGCGCGAGGGCGAGTGACGATGCGTTTGGAGGCAGGCGTGGGATTTTGAGTATTTATGGAATGATGAAAGGGCTGGATCGCCGAGACCTGCGTGATAGGTAGGGCGCATGACCTTGAATTCAGCCACCCCCGCCTTTGTTGAGCAGTTGCGCGCAGAGCTGCCCGGTGCCGCCTTTCGCGAGGCAAGCCCCGCCTATCTTGAAGAGCCGCGCGGCCGCTGGCAGGGGCAGGCGGCAATTGTCGTGGCACCTGATTGTACCGCCGATGTGGCCAAGGTGGTGCGCGCCGCGTCCGACGCCGCTGTTGCGATCCTGCCCTATGGCGGCGGCACCGGGCTTGTCGGCGGACAGCTGAGCCCCGAGGGCGCGTTGCCGGTGATCCTGAGCCTTGAGCGGATGCGGGCGGTGCGCGGGATTTACCCCGAAGAGAACGTCATGGTGGTCGAGGCCGGCGCGATCCTTCAGGATATTCACGAGGTTGCAGCCAAGGTCGACCGGCTTTTCCCGCTGAGCATTGCCGCCAAGGGCTCTGCGCGGATCGGCGGCAATCTCGCGACCAATGCCGGTGGGGTGAATGTGCTGCGGTATGGCAATGCGCGCGATCTGTGTCTTGGGCTTGAGGCGGTCTTGCCCGATGGGCAGATCTGGCACGGGCTCAAGCGGTTGCGCAAGGACAATACCGGCTATGATTTGAGGAACCTCTTGATTGGGTCCGAGGGCACGCTTGGGGTGATCACCGCCGCCGCGCTCAAGCTCTATCCGCGCCCGGCCGGTGAGGGCACGGCGGTGATGGTGGTGCGCGATCCGCGCGCGGCGCTGGATCTACTGGCACTGGCGCGAGATCACATGGGCGAGGGCGTCAGCGCGTTTGAATTGATGCATCGTCAGGGGTTGGAGTTTCTGGCGCAGGAATTGCCCGATATCCGCCAGCCGTTTGACGCGCACCCGGAATGGTTCGTGTTGATCGAGGTCGGCCTTGCACGCGGGCTTGATCCGGCGGGCGCGCTTGAGACGCTTTTCGTCGAGGCGATGGAGGCGGGCTTGGTCAGCGACGGCCTGATCGCCCAATCGCAGGCACAGCGTCAGGCCTTTTGGGAAGTGCGCGAACAGATCCCCGAGGCCAACCGGCGCGTCGGATCGGTCAGCTCGCATGATATTTCCCTGCCGATGGGCGCGATCCCCGACTTTATCGAAAAGGGCCAAGAGGTTATCGCGGCCTTGGGGGCGTTCAGGATCAACTGTTTCGGTCATCTTGGCGATGGTAATCTGCATTACAATGTCTTTCCCATGCCCGGTAAAGTCCGCGCCGATCACGACGCAGAGCGTGACCTGATCAAGCGCGCACTGCACGATCTTGTGGATGAGATGGGCGGCTCTGTCTCTGCCGAACATGGCATCGGGCGGCTCAAGGTCGATGACCTTGAGCGCTATGGCGACCCGGCCAAGCTATCGGCGATGCGCGCAATCAAGGCCGCACTTGATCCCAAGGGGATCATGAACCCCGGCGCGGTGTTGCGCGCGCTCTAGAGCATGTTCGGATCGCTCAAAACCAGTTTCCACTTTTGAGCAACATGCTTCAAGGTCATGCGCCCCAGGTCGGGTGAAACCGGCCTGCGGGTGAAAGCGTGAAAATCTCGGCGCCGGTCGCGGTGACCCCGATCGAATGCTCGAACTGTGCCGAGAGCGATTTGTCGCGCGTGACCGCCGTCCAGTCATCGGCCAGAACCTTGGTTTCCGGGCGGCCCAGATTGACCATCGGTTCAATGGTAAAGAACATGCCCTCTTCGAGGACCGGCCCGGTGCCCGCGCGCCCGTAGTGCAAAACGTTGGGCGGGGCGTGAAACACCCGGCCAAGACCATGGCCGCAGAAATCCCGCACCACCGACATGCGGTGCGCCTCGACATAAGACTGAATGGCGTGGCCGATATCGCCAAAGGTATTGCCGGGTTTGACCGCCTCGATCCCCTTCATCAGCGAATCATGCGTGATCTCGATAAGGCGCTCTGCCTTGCGGCTCAGCTTGCCGGCCACATACATCCGGCTTGTGTCGCCAAACCAACCATCGACAATCACCGTCACATCGACGTTGAGGATGTCACCGTCTTTCAGCAACTTGTCGCCGGGGATGCCGTGACAGACCACGTGATTGACGCTGATGCAACTTGCGTGACGATAGCCCTTATAGCCGATCGTCGCCGATTTGGCGCCGGCCTCGTTGACTTTATCCTCGATCAACTTGTCGATCGCGCCGGTGCTCTGGCCGATGAAAACCTGATCGGCGATCTCATCCAGAATGCGCGCGGCCAGTTCGCCCGCCTTGTGCATGCCTGCGAAATCCGCAGCCTCATGGATGCGAATCGCGTCGCGTGTGAGTCGTCCACGATGTTTTTCGGTCACGCTTTGCCCTCTCGTGCGGTTGTGACATTTTCCCTTTATCTAGGCCTATTTGCGCGAAAGAACCAGAGGGGCAGGTTAGCGCAGGGGCAGTCTTTGCGTGATTGTGATCGCCTCGGGTGAAATATCGGTGCCATAGGCCAGAACCTCGACCCCGGCGGCGCGCGCATGATCAAGGGCGGCGGCATAGGTCGGGTCGATGTCGCGGGCCACGCCAACCGATTGTGCATCGCTGCGCTGGACCAGGTAAAACAGGACGGCGCGATGGCCAAGGCGCGCCATGTCTGCCAGATCGCCAAGGTGGCGCGCGCCGCGCGCGGTTACGCTATCGGGGAATTCCGCAAGGCCCGGCGCGCGCGACAGGGTGACCGATTTCACCTCGACATAGGCATCGGGCAAACCCGCGCCCTGCAACAGGAAATCAATCCGGCTTTTGGTGCCGTATCTCTGTTCCGGGCGCACGGTGTCATAGGCGGCCAGTTCTGTGATCGTGCCTGCTTCAAGCGCGGCGCGTAGCGCGCGATTGGGCAGGCCGGTATCGACTCCGGTAAAATGGCCATCTTCATGCTCGATCAGTCGCCAGCCGAACTTCAGTTTCTTCTTGGGATCATCATTCGGCTCGACCCAGATTTTAAGGCCCGGCTCGGCCAGCCCCATCATGCTTCCGGGATTGGCGCAATGGGCGGTGACTTCGCGCCCGTCCTCCAGCCGGATATCGGCGAGAAAGCGTTTATAGCGACGGATAAGCACGGCAGGGACAAGAGGGGTTTGAAAGCGCATGACAGCAGGCCTATACCGGGTCATGGATCTGTTCAAGGAGGCCCGGACCATGCCCAACCCAACCGCTGCCATGCTTGTCATCGGGGATGAGATCCTGTCGGGGCGCACGCGCGATGCGAACATGCATTACCTTGCCCAAGAGCTGACCAAGGCCGGCATTGACCTGCAAGAGGTCCGCGTCGTGAGCGATGACCCCGAGGCCATCACCGCCGCCGTCAAGGCGCTGAGTGCGGGGTATGACAGGGTCTTTACATCGGGTGGGATCGGCCCGACCCATGACGATATCACCGCCGAAAACGTGGCGCGCGCCTTTGATCGCCCGATTGGCATTCGCGACGATGCGCGCGCGATTCTCGCGGCCCATTACGAACGCTCTGGCCAGGAATTGAACGAGGCGCGCCTGCGCATGGCGCGCATTCCCGACGGGGCCAGCCTGATTGACAACCCGATCAGTGCCGCGCCGGGGTTCAGTATCGAGAACGTGCACGTGATGGCCGGGGTACCCGCGATCTTTCAGGCGATGCTGGCCAGTATTCTGCCGACATTGACCGGCGGCGCGCCGGTCTTGTCGCAAAGCCTTGAGATCAACCGCGGTGAGGGCGATATCGCCGGGCCGCTTGGCGAGTTGGCGGCGCGCTACGGCGACCTTTCCATCGGCTCTTACCCGTTTCAGCGCGACGGATGCTATGGCGCCAATATCGTCATTCGCGGGCAGGACGGCAGCCGGGTTGACGCCGCCATGGCCGAACTTGCGGCGATCTTTCCGGCATGACCCCGGATGTGAATACCCTTTATGATGTGGTCGAGGGCACATGGCCGCCCGCCGCCATATCCATGCTTGAGGATTGGGTGATCCGCGACGGGCAGGGTGGCGGCAAACGGGTGTCGTCGGCCACTGCGCGGCAGCCGGTCACGGCTGACAAGCTTGCCCGTGCCGAGGGCGCCATGCGGGCGCTTGGCCAGTCCCCGCTTTTCATGATCCGCGAGGGCGATCAGGCGCTTGACTCGCTGTTGGCGGATCGGGGATATGACATCGTCGATCCGGTCAATATCTACGTGACCCCGATTGGCGAACTTGCCAAACCGACGCCGCGCACCAGCACCTTTGCCATCTGGGAGCCCCTTGCGATTCAGCTTGATATCTGGGCGGAAGGTGGCATCGGGCCGGGGCGCATCGACGTGATGCGCCGCGCGCGGGCCGCCAAAACCACCATTTTCGGGCGCGCCGAAAACCGCCCCGCCGCCACGGCATTCTGTGCCATCCATGAGCGCATCGCCATGGTCCACGCGCTAGAGGTTCACGCCCAAAGTCGGCGCAAGAACATGGGCCGCCACGTGATGCAGGCCGCCGCCACTTGGGCCGCAAGCCAGGGCGCCACCCATATGAGCGTGGTCTGCACACAGGCCAATATGGGCGCAAACGCCCTCTATGCTTCCCTCGGCATGACACTTGTGGGACAGTATCATTATCGACAAAAGGCATGATGAACATGAACAAACCAGACCAGACCACCGCCCTTGACCTACCCATGGTTGACCCTTTGCCGCCCGCCACGCAGAAGTATTTTGACCTCTGTCAGGACAAGCTTGGCATGATCCCCAACGTGCTTCAGGCGCATGCCTTTGACATCGAAAAGCTCAACACCTTTGCCGCGCTTTATAACGAGCTGATGCTGGCCGATAGCGGGCTGAGCAAGCTTGAGCGCGAGATGATCGCGGTTGTGGTCAGCTCGATCAATCGCTGTTGGTATTGTCAGGTCGCCCATGGTGCGGCGGTGCGTCAATTATCGGGCGATCCGGCATTGGGCGAGGCGATGGTGATGAATTACCGCGCTGCCCCGCTTGATGCGCGCCAGCGGGCGATGCTTGATTTTGCCGCCAAGGTCACGACCGCAAGCGCCACGATTGAAGAGGCCGACCGCACCGCGCTGCGCGATGTCGGGTTTGGTGAGCGTGACATCTGGGACATTGCCAATGTGGCGGCGTTTTTCAACATGACCAACCGGGTGGCAAGCGCCACGGGCATGCAGCCAAATCCCGAATATCACGCACAGGCCCGATAGGGCGTGCGCTGTTGGCTTGCCCTTGCCCTGATGCTTTGCCTGCCACCGCAGGCCGGGGCCGCGCTTGAACTCTCTTTGCCGGTCAATGCGGTGATGAGTGTCGAGACCGTGCAAGAGGCCGATACCTATCTTTTGCCGACGGGTCCGTTTGAAAACGGCAGCTTGGCCCGTGAGCGCCTTGACGGGCGCATCACCCAACAGGCCTGGCGGATCACGGGGCAGGGGTGGACCACGCTACAGATTCTTGCACCGTTGCGCACCGAGCTTGAGACCGACGGCTGGCAGGTGCTTTTCGAGTGCAGCGATCAAGAGTGCGGCGGGTTTGATTTCCGCTTTAACACCCCGATTTTGCCCGCCCCCGACATGTTTGTCGATCTGTTCGACTTTCGCTATCTGGCGGCGCGCCGCGCTGTTGATGGGCGAGCGGCCGAACACGCCGCCCTTTTTGTAAGCCGCTCTGGCGAGACCGGCTATGTCCAGATCAGCCATATCACCGCAACCGGGGCGGCAAAGCTTGAGATTGCGCCGCAGGCCGGCGTCGTGCAAAGCGGTGACATGGCTAAGCCGTCGGATGCCGCGCCCTTGGTGCAGGCGATGTTGGACAAGGGCCATGTGGTGCTGGGGGATCTTGAATTTTCCTCTGGCGCGACCGCGCTCGGACCGGGGCCATTTGCCAGCCTTGTCACACTGGCCGAGTTTCTGAACGCCGATCCTGCGCGGCGGGTCGCGCTTGTGGGCCACACCGACAGCGTTGGCGCGCTTGACGCCAATATCGCCTTGTCGCGTGCCCGCGCGCGCGCCGTGCTTGAGCGCCTTGTCGAGACCCACGGCGTTGCCCGTGAACAGCTTGAGGCCGAAGGTCTTGGCTATCTCGCGCCGATCGCCAGCAACCGCGACCCGGCCACGCGCGACATGAACCGCCGGGTCGAGGCGGTCTTGCTCGGCGCCCGGTGACGCATTGACATAACGCAATGCGCCCGACCTTGGCGGTGATACCCTCAAGGCGCGCGCCTGCGCATCGGCGCATGGCAAAGGAGATCGGGATGTGTTTTTCCGCAACGGCCAGTTTTACGCTTGCGGCCGTGCTTGTGCCTGCGGGTGTTTACACGGTTCTGGAGGTGCGGCGCACCAAGCCCGCGTGGTGGGC
>JAVVFB010000119.1:0-10081 GCA_032251095.1 Roseovarius sp.
GGGCCGCAAGATGCTTGTTGCGTCAAACGCGGGCGACGGGTTTATCGTGCCCGAAGACGATGTGATCGCCCAGACCCGCAGCGGCAAACAGGTGCTTAACCTGCGCGGCGACGCCCGCGCGCAAGTCTGTCACCCGGTGAGCGGCGATCACGTGGCCTGTGTTGGCGAAAACCGCAAGGTTCTGGTGTTTGCGCTTGATGAATTGCCCGAGCTTGGCCGCGGCAAGGGCGTGCGGTTGCAGAAATACAAGGATGGCGGGCTAAGCGACGCCACCACCTTTACGCTTGCCGAGGGACTAAGCTGGCTTGACCCGGCAGGACGTACCCGCACCGAAACCGATCTTACCGAATGGATGGGCAAGCGCGCCGGGTCTGGCCGCATGGCGCCGCGTGGTTTCCCGCGCGACAACCGCTTTACCTAGAGCATATCGCATGTTCGGATCGCTCAAAACCGGTTCCCACTTTTGAGCAACATGCTCTAACGCAAGGCGCGGCGTTTACTTGCCCAGTGACAGGGTATGCTCGCGCAGCCATTCCATGAAACCGCGCGGATCGCTTTCCAGCATCTTCATGCGCTCATCGCTGATCGGGGCGCCGACAACCGGCTTTTGCGGCCGGTTGCAGCTATGCACCACCTCATGCAGCAAAAGCCCCTGTCGCAGGGTTGAAGAAATCCGGTTCGCCATCTGATACCAGCGCGAATTCGACCCGGGAAAGAAGATCGGCACCACCGTCGCCCCCGATCGGCGGATCATCTGTGCGGTAAAGACGTTCCACTCGCGCTCGATGGCGGGGCCGAACATCGTGTCACTTGACGCCACGACGCCCGAGGGAAACACGCTGATCAACCCGCCCTCTTTCAGGTGGGCCATCGACTTGGCGCGCATCTCGACCGATTTGCGCTGTGCATCGGGTTCATGCGGAAAGGGCACGGAAATCATGTAAGAGGCCGCAACCTCGTCAATCCCGGTCAAAAGCGCGCGCGTCAGGATCTTGTAATCACTGCGCCGCCGCCCGATCAGATCGGCCAGGATCATCCCATCGACAAGACCATGCGGATGGTTGGCCACCACCACAACCGGCCCGTCGAGCGGGATATTGTTGATCTCTTCATCTGGGGTCAAAAGCGGAATGCCCATGGTATCGAGCGCCGCACGCCAGAAGGCCTGTCCCGTCGGCGCGCCGCGCTTTTCGAACTTGCGGATCATGCCGACAATCGCAAGCTTGCCCGTCATCCACTCCATCATGCGGATGATGATCGAGGTCATCGGGCTATCAAAACTATTGGCATAGGTCAGGCTGCGGCGATCATATTTGGTAAATAGAACCGTTTCGCCGGACTGATCGCCGGGCTCGTGCTGCGCCTTGATGCTCAAATGCTCCGTCCCTGTTTCGCTTCTATCGCCGTCATGGGTATCCGCGCCGTCACATATCCTCGCCAAAGCGGTCTGCCACCAGCGCCGCCACTGCATCCGCAAGCGGCCCCGCGTCCGGCCCCGCGATTTCGACGTCAATAGTGCTTCCTTTGGCCGCTGCCAACATCAAAAGCCCCATGATGCTATCTCCAGAGGCGGATTGGCCGTTGTTGGACACCTCCGCCACGGCATCAAACCCTTCAACCACCTCAACCAGCTTGGCCGCCGCGCGGGCATGAAGCCCCTTCTCGTTCACGATCTTAAGTTGCCGGGTTACCTTGTCTGTCATGATAATACTTTCTCAGTCAGCCGACACATTATGGCTATCTATGTACTTGCGGCCCGCTTCAAGCGCCGCGCGCACCGCGTCAGGCACACTCATCTGGCGGCTTTTTGCCAGCTTGATCAACATCGGAAGATTGGCCCCGTAAAGAATACGGCGATTATCCGGTCGGCACGCCCGGAGCGAAAGGTTGGAGGGCGAACCGCCAAAGATATCGGTCACGATGACCACCCCATCGCCGCTATCGACCGCATCCGCCGCGGCACAAATCTCATCCTGTTTGAGCGCACGGTCATGATCGCCCTCGATATTGATGGCAACAACACCGGTCTGGGCGCCGACCACATGTTCGACCGCCTTCAGATACTCTTGGGCAAGCCCCCCATGTGCCACGATCACAATGCCGATCAAGACAGCCTCACTCCTTCAATTGCGGGCCAGGCCCGTCGCGCACCTGCCCGTCATCCCCGTCAGGCGATAGCGCACCGCGCCCGTTGGGCAGATCGCGCCGTTCAAGCTCGCGATGTCTTATTGACACTTGCCAGCCGCTTTCCGCAAGGCTTTGCGCCAAAGTTTCTGCCATGCAGACACTACGATGCTGGCCCCCGGTACAGCCAAAACCGATCGAAAGATAGGCTTTGCCTTCGGCCTCATAGGCCGGCAACAAAAGCTCTACCAGGTCACCGACCTTGGCACGAAAGGCCCCAAACCTCGGGTCATCACCGATATAGGCGGCCACCGCATCGCTGCGCCCATCCAGCGCACGCAGCGCCGGATCCCAATAGGGATTGCGCAGAAACCGGCAATCCAGAACCAGATCAAGCCCACGTGGCAATCCGCGCTTGTACGAAAAGGAATGAACAGAAACCGCCAGATGCGTCGCGCCCGATGGCGCGAACCAGCGTTCAAGCTCGGCCCGAAGATCATGCGGCGACATATCCGTGGTATCCACGAGCATATCCGCCCGCGCCCGCACCGGCCCCAAAAGATCAAACTCCCGCGCGATCCCGGTGCCCGGGCTTTCGTCCGGTGCCAAAGGGTGCCGACGGCGGGTCTCGGAAAAGCGCCGTAACAAGACATCCGCGCTGCAATCGAGATAGAGCACCTGCAAGGGCACCCCGGCATGCCAGTCACTGCGGTCGATGACCTCGATCAGCGCAGCGGTCGAAAAGTCGCGATTGCGCACGTCAATCCCAAGCGCCAGCGGCTTTTCGGGTGCCCGCCCGTCAAGCAGTCGCGGCAAAAGCGACAGGGGCAGGTTGTCGATGGCCTCATAGCCCATATCCTCAAGCGCGCGGATCGCCGTGCTGCGCCCGGCACCCGACGGGCCCGTCACCAACACCAACCGATTGGCCATCAGACCAGATTTCGCAGGATCAGCCCCAGGTCCATCGTCAGGCATTTGTTCTCTCCTTCACTCCACCACCCCATGTGCAAGGTAGAGCATGATCGCCGCCGGAAAATGGGAAAAGGCGGACTTTCTGACGCAAAACAGATCGACGTCAAGAATAGCCTCATGGCGCAGGGGCGGCAGGCGCTCTTGCTCGTCAAGATCAAGGTCCACCACAAGCGCCAGAGGCTGTGGGCCAACCGGTGGCACCTGCAAGATACCGACGCCGCGCGCCTCGATCCGTCCCGCGATCGAGGCCGGGGCATCGGCAAACACCTGATCACCCTGACGCCATAAACGGGTGCGATCATCGGCCACAAGCCCCGCGCCAAGCGCCATGAGGTGCAGGGCAAGCCCGGATTTGCCACGCCCCGCAGCACCACGAATCAGAGCGGCACGCCCGGCATGGGCCACGCAAGTGGCATGCACCATGATGAATTCGGGTGCGGACCTGTCGCCCACCAGATCAGACCGGCAGACCCACAACGAAGCGCGCCCCAAGCGGATCGGATGTGGCATCGGCATTGGTCGGGCGGATATTCTCGGCCCAGATCACGCCGTCATGGGCCTCGACAATCTGTTTGGAAATTGCCAGGCCAAGCCCGGAATTATTGCCGAAATCGCCCTCGGGGCGTTCAGAATAGAACCTCTGGAACACCTTTTCAAGCGCCTGCTCGGGGATGCCGGGGCCGGTATCTTCGACCACCACAAGCACGCGATTCGCCCGGCGCCGCGCCCAGAGGCGGATTGCATCGCCCTCTTCACAAAAGCTGATCGCGTTGGTGATGAGGTTGACAAAGACCTGTGCAAGACGCGCCTCAAGACCGGTGATCAGAATTGGCTGAGGGGGGAAATCCGCGATGAACTCGATCCCCTTTTTATCCGCTTCTTCCCCAAGATACTGGCCTAGATTGCGCAGCATGTGGATCAGATCGAATGGCTCCTGCTCTTCTTTCACAAGCTCACTATCAAGCCGCGAGGCGTTGGAGATATCGCTCACAAGGCGGTCAAGGCGGCGCACGTCATGCTCGATCACCTCCAAAAGGCGCTCGCGCTGATCCTCGCGCTTGGCAATCCGCATCGTGCCCACGGCCGAACGCAGGCTGGCCAGTGGGTTCTTGATTTCATGCGCCACATCGGCCGCGAACTGTTCATTGCCGTCAATCCGGTGATAGAGCGCCGACACCATGCCGCGCAACGCCCCGGACAGCCGCCCGATCTCATCTGGACGCGCGGTCAGGTCGGGAATGCGAATGCGCCCTTTCGCACCCTTGGTACGGTTCCGCTCGCGGCCGATCTCGGCCGCTATCGCCAGATCGGCCAACGGATTGGAAATCGTCGAGGCAAGGATAAGGCTAAGCCCGACCGACACCAGCGTCGCGATCAGGAACATCTGCAAGACGCGCTCGCGCTCGGCACGCGCCATCTTGTCGATTTCACCGGTGGCATTGGCCAGCGCAACGACCGCAACCGGGTGCCCCGCCTGCATAACAGGCGCCGCAACCGACAACACCGTGCCAAGCGCCGTTTCACCGGTTTGCACCTGCACCCCGCCATTCACGGCCAGGTCGACCATATCCCGGGCCAGATCCTCAACGGAACGCTGACGTTCGGCCCGCTCGCCCCCGGAAAACGGTGCCGAAACCCGATCCCAGAACCGATTGAGGAAGTCGGTCATCGGTGTCGCGGGCAAATCCTGAGCCGCGCCAAGGCGCGGCGTCGTGCCAACCTTGTGACCTGCCAGAACGCCGGTGCGATCGAAAATGAATATCTCGATGCCCGCGTTAATGCTCAGCCGCGACAGGGTGTCCTCGATGTCAAGCCCGTCACCGCTCATCAGGCTGACGGGCGCACCAACAGGCAGGCGGGCCTCTACCACATCGGCGATAAGGGCGGCCTGCCCGATCAGACTATCGGCACGTTGCAGCGCCAGATTGTCATGCGAAGAGTTGAGATAAAGGATCCCGACCACCAGCACGTTGAGGGCGATCAGGTTGAAGGTAATGATCTTGCGCGTCAGGGAGGATTCGCGGAACGAGAACAAGCCCCGTTGCGCACGGCGCGCGCTGAGTTCGGTTTCGTCCACCCGGTCGGGCGCAACGAAATCATCCCCAAGGACAACATCGTTATCCTGACGCCGCGCCATATTGCGCACCTCTATCCCTTCGGCCAGAGCCATTATTCTTCGTTATACCTATACCCAATACCATAAAGCGTCTCGATCGCCGAGAATTCAGGATCGGCCATCCGCAACTTCTTGCGCAAACGCTTGATATGACTGTCGATGGTGCGGTCGTCCACATACACCTGATCGTCATAGGCCACATCCATCAGCTGATCGCGGCTTTTGACAAAACCGGGACGCTGCGCGAGCGCCTGCAACAGCAGGAATTCGGTCACGGTCAGCGATACATCCTGGCCTTTCCAGCTTACCGAGTGGCGTAGCGGATCCATCCGCAACTCACCGCGTTCGATGACCTTGGTTTCTTCGGTGTCGGCCACCACATCGCCGTTATTTGCATCCTGACGACGCAGAAGCGCGCGGATACGTTCCACCAGAAGGCGCTGAGAAAACGGTTTCTTTACATAATCATCCGCCCCCATACGCAGGCCGAGAACCTCGTCGATCTCATCGTCTTTCGAGGTAAGAAAGATCACCGGCATCTGCGATTTCTGGCGCAGCCGCTGCAACAGATCCATACCGTCCATGCGCGGCATCTTGATGTCCAGCACCGCCATATCCGGCAGTTTCTTGCTGAAGGCATCAAAGGCCTGCTGGCCATCGTTATAGGTTTCAACCTCAAAGCCTTCGGCCTCGAGCGTCATTGAAACGGATGTCAGAATATTCCTGTCATCGTCCACAAGGGCGATTCTCGACATAGATTTGTTCCTTATACTGCTCAGTTACCTGCTTTTTTCCGCCACTATGCTCTGGTTTGGCGCGTCCAATCAATCCCAATCTGCGAATCAGCCACCAAGCGACGCCCCATTGACGCAAATAAATCTTAGGAATGGCTAAATTGACTCACTTTTCCCGCCTGCCGCGATTTCCGTTTTCGCTAACAGACGCTTGGTTGCGCTAACTTGCGCTTGGTTGCGCTAACTGCGCCAAAGCGTCCTGTTATTTTACAGAAGCGTCATGTTAAGACGCGCGCAGCCGGGCACAGTGCCCGACCGGCGCCGCCAGCCGGCGCCCCAAAGAGACCGCATCGCGCGGACATGGCTAAACAGGAGCTTGGCAACATGACATTTGGACGGGTAAACCCGCAATTCCGGCTTGAGGATCAAGGAATCACAGGGCTGGGCAATGTCTACTACAACCTGATTGAACCCGCGCTGATCGAAGCCGCCCTGAAAAAGGGTGAGGGCACTTTGGGCAAAGGTGGCGCGTTTCTGGTGACAACCGGAAAATTCACCGGGCGTTCGCCAAAAGACAAACATATCGTCAAAACCGACAGCGTCGCCGACACCATCTGGTGGGAAAACAACGCCGAAATGTCGCCGGAGGGGTTTGATGCCCTCTATAATGACATGCTGACCTATATGAAGGGTGGCGATTACTACGTTCAGGATCTGGTAGGTGGCGCCGATCCGGCCCATGCGATCAACGTGCGCATGATAAGCGAGCTGGCCTGGCACAGCCTGTTCAACCGCACCATGTTGCGCCGCCCCGAGCGCGACACGCTGGATCATTTCATCGCCGATTTCACCCTGATCAACTGCCCCGGTTTCAAAGCCGATCCGGCCAAGCATGGCTGTCGTTCGGACACCGTGATCGCAATGAACTTCGATCGCAAGCTTATCCTGGTGGGCAATACCGAATACGCCGGTGAGAACAAGAAATCGATCTTCTCGCTGCTCAACTACATGCTGCCGGAAAAAGGCATCATGCCGATGCATTGCTCGGCCAACCACGCCGAGGGCAACCCGGTGGACACGGCGGTGTTCTTTGGTCTCTCGGGCACTGGCAAGACCACGCTTTCGGCCGATCCGGCGCGCACGCTTATCGGCGATGACGAGCATGGCTGGTCCGATCGCGGCACCTTCAACTTCGAGGGTGGATGCTATGCCAAGACCATCAACCTCAATGCCGATGCCGAGCCGGAAATCTACGCGACGACCACCAAGTTCGGCACCGTCATCGAGAACATGGTGTTTGATCCCGAAACGCTTGATCTTGATTTCGAAGACGATTCCCTGACCGCGAACATGCGCTGTGCCTATCCGCTGCACTATATCTCGAACGCCTCCGAGACCGCGCTTGGCGGGCACCCCAAGAACATCATCATGTTGACCTGTGATGCCTTTGGCGTGCTGCCGCCGATCTCGCGGCTGACACCGGCGCAGGCGATGTATCACTTCCTGTCGGGTTTCACCTCGAAGGTGGCCGGCACCGAGCGTGGCGTGACCGAGCCGGAACCGACGTTTTCCACCTGCTTTGGCGCGCCCTTCATGCCGCGCCGCCCCGAGGCCTATGGCAACCTGCTCAAGGCGAAGATCGCCAAGCATGGCGCGACCTGCTGGCTTGTCAATACCGGCTGGACCGGCGGCGCCTATGGCACCGGATCGCGGATGCCGATCAAGGCGACCCGCGCGCTTTTGACGGCTGCGCTTGACGGCTCGCTGAACGAGGTTGAATTTCGCAAGGACGAGAACTTTGGCTTTGACGTTCCCGTGGCCGTGCCCGGCGTCGCCGAGGTCCTGCTTGATCCGCGCCGCACCTGGTGCGACCCCAAGGCCTATGATGCGCAGGCCGCCAAGCTTGTTCAGATGTTTGCCGAGAATTTCGCGCAATATGTGCCCTATATCGACGATGACGTCAAAGCCGCCGCAATCGGCTGACCGCGTCACGGGCGTGGGTTTCACCCACCCTACGCATCCAACAGGCGCCCCGGCCCATCGGCTGGGGCGTTTTGCCATCACCGCACCTAAAGGATCATGATGCCGCGTCGGATCAGGTTGAGCCCCGCAATCAAAAGCACCCAAAGCGTCATCCGACGAAACGCCGCCTGATCGAACCGATCCTGAAGGCGAAAGCCGATCCAGATCCCCAAAAGCGCCGGCGGCACCATCCCGAGCGACAGCGGCACCGTCTCGGCCCGAAGCACGCCCGAGCCGATATGTGCGCCCACCAACGCCAATGCACCGAGCCCATAGATCACCCCCTGCACGCGCATCTGTTCGGTCTTCTCGGTGCCGCGCGCCGTCAACATCGCCACCGTCGGCGGGCCCCACATGCCGGATATGCCGCCAAACACCCCCGCAAGCGCGCCCATCGCCGCCTCGCCCTTTGCTCCCTGATCCGGCGAAATCCGCAATCCCCGGCCAAGCAGGGTAGAGAGCGCATAGATCGTGATCAGTGGTCCGATGAACAACAGCATCCCCGCCGGCGGCAGGACCGGCACAAGCTGCGCCGCCGCCACCATCACCACGCCGCCCACGATCAGGAACACCCGGAACCGGCGCACCGAATCAAGCGCAGCGCGCGCGCCCTGGCGCAAAGCTTGCCAGAGATTGGCGGCCAGCGTCGGCAGGATCAGCGCCGCCAGCGCAAGATCAGGCGCCATGACCGAGCCAAGACCGGCCATCATCACCGTCGGCATGGCAAAGCCGACCACGCCCTTGACCATGCCCGCACAGATCACCACGCCAAAGGCAAAGGCCCAGACCCAAGGCGGCCCGATATCAAAAAACGCGTCCATGATCCCCTCTTAACATGCCGTTAGTGCGGCGGTGCAGAAAATCAATGCGCAACTTTCAATCAAAAACACTATCCTTTTCGTAAAATAGTTGCGCTGCACCTGCGAAGTAGATAAAACAGGACGCAACCACGAAAGGACACGTTAAATGGCACATGACGGACAGGATATTGCAATGGCGAAACCAATCATTTTGGCCGATCTTCTGGCCCTGACAGGCGCGTCGATTGCCCCGGTCGAAACCCTTTTCGAGGCGGCAAAATTCAATATCCGTCAATTGGTTAGCATTGATGGCCGCGTATCGGGCGCAGCAATCGAGGCGCACCAGAGCGCCGCCCATGGCCTGGCCTGGCTCGCGACCTACACAGAATCCTTGCGGCAGATGCAGCATTGGGCGACCCGGCTAAGCGATTCCGGCGATTTTGGCGAGGTCGAACAGCTTTTGCTGCAAATCGGTTTTGGCGAATATCTCGGCCAGATTCAAGGCGGCATCCTTATGAATCAGGGCGAGATCATCCGCCCGCATGACATGGGCCTGAGCGCCGCCGATATCGCCGCACTTGTCACGCCTGAGGTCGCCACCCTGATCGCCGAAGGCAATAGCCAGGCCGCGCGCAGCCGCCTTGTCGAGCTGATGCAGGAACGCTCGGCCGAGATCACAGTCGGGCGCACCGGGCTTGATGACGAGCTTGAAATGATCCGCGAGCAATTCCGCCGCTTTTCGGTCGACAAGGTCGAACCGCATGCCCATGAATGGCACCTCAAGGACGAGCTTATCCCGATGGAAATCATCGAGGAACTTGCCGAAATGGGCGTCTTTGGCCTGACCATCCCCGAAGAATTCGGCGGCTTTGGCCTGTCCAAGGCCTCGATGGTCGTGGTGTCCGAGGAACTCAGCCGCGGCTATATCGGCGTCGGCAGCCTTGGCACCCGCTCCGAGATCGCCGCCGAGCTTATCCTGTGCGGCGGCACCGATGCGCAAAAGGCGCATTGGCTGCCAAAACTGGCCAGTGCCGAAATCCTGCCGACGGCGGTGTTTACCGAGCCCAATACCGGATCTGATCTCGGCGCCCTGCGGACTCGCGCGGTCAAGGATGAAAACGGCGACTGGAAGGTGACCGGCAACAAAACCTGGATCACCCACGCCGCGCGCACCCATGTGATGACTCTTTTGGCGCGCACCAAGCCCGACACCACCGATCACCGTGGCCTTTCGATGTTCCTTGCCGAGAAAACGCCCGGCACCGACGAGGCCCCCTTCCCCACCGACGGCATGAGCGGCGGCGAGATCGAGG
>JAVVFB010000011.1:0-28418 GCA_032251095.1 Roseovarius sp.
ACGGCAATCTGTTCGGCAAAGGCCCCCGGTATGGTGAACCCCGGCACCGCCTGATCAAGACAGATCGTCTGGTGTCCGGCGGCACAATCAGGGCAAGCGCCACAGGCCAGAATGAAGGGTGCAATCACCCGGTCGCCGATCTGCCAGCGGGCCACGCCCTCGCCCAGGGCAATCACCTCGCCGCAAAATTCATGGCCGGGGGTGTGGGGCAACGACACATCCGGATCGGCCCCGACCCAGGCATGCCAGTCCGAGCGGCAAACGCCGCAGGCCAGAACCTTGAGAACCACACCGCCCTTTGGTGCCTCGGGTTCGGGCAGATCAACAATTTCAAGCGGGGCACGCCAGGCGGTCAGCCGGGCAGCCCGCATCAGAGGATTTCCACGCTGTAGCTTTCAATCACGGTATTGGCCAAAAGCTTGTCACACATGGCGGTCACGGTCGCTTTGGCCGCTGCGACGTCGGTCTCGGCAAGATCAAGCTCGATCACCTTGCCCTGGCGAACCCCGTTCACCCCGTCAAAGCCCAAGGACCCGAGCGCGTGGCGCACGGCCTCGCCCTGCGGATCGAGGACCCCGGTTTTCAACATGACATGCACGCGTGCTTTCATGGCGTCTTTCCTATGTCTTCTGGCAGCGCGACGCGCCGCATGGTCATTGCGCGCGGCGCGCGGGATCAGTTGATCAGCGTCGGGCGGGCCATCGGCGTGGCGCCTTTGGGCATGATGCCCAGACGGTTCGCCACTTCGGTATAGGCATCCGTCAGGCTGCCGAGGTCGCGGCGGAACACGTCCTTGTCAAGCTTGCGACCGGTTTCGATATCCCACAAACGACAGCTGTCGGGGCTGATTTCGTCGGCGACGATCAGGCGCTGGAAATCACCATCATAGACGCGGCCGACCTCAATCTTGAAATCCACCAGCTTGATGCCGATGCCAAACATGACGCCGGCCATGAAGTCATTGACCCGCAAGGCAAGACTAAGGATATCGTCCATGTCCTGCTGGCTGGCCCAGCCAAAGGCGGCGATATGTTCTTCGGTGACCAGCGGATCGCCAAGCGCGTCATCCTTGAGGCAATATTCGACAATCGGGCGCGGCAATTGCGTGCCCTCTTCGATGCCAAGCCGCTTGGCCATCGAGCCTGCGGCATAGTTGCGCACGATGATTTCAAGCGGCACGATTTCGCAGGCGCGCACCAATTGTTCGCGCATGTTTATGCGTTTGATGAAATGCGTCGGCACGCCGATCGTGTTCAGACCGGTCATGAAATATTCCGAAAGCATGTTGTTCAGCACGCCCTTGCCTTCGATCACTGCCTTTTTCTCGGCGTTGAACGCGGTGGCGTCATCCTTGAAATACTGAATGATCGTGCCGGGTTCGGGCCCTTCATAGAGGGTCTTTGCCTTGCCTTCGTAAATCTTTTTGCGCCGCGCCATGCCAACTCCGCCGGTTGGGTCAGGGGCCGAGTCCCCTATACCGTTGCGTTCTCATAGTGCATGGGCAGCATTGTCGCAAGATCACGTTGGCCTCTTGCCCTTTGGCGCACAGGATTGCATATCTTGGTCAACAGTAATCCTTGGCTGATGGGGAATGGACCTATGACCACATTCGATGATCGCGAAAACGCGTTTGAAAACAAATTTGCCCATGACGAGGAAATGAAATTCCGCGCCGAGGCCCGCCGCAACAAGCTTTTGGGTCTGTGGGCGGCTGAACTTCTGGGCAAGACCGGCGACGATGCCGATGCCTATGCCAAAGAGGTCGTCAAGGCCGATTTCGAAGAAGCGGGTCACGAAGATGTTGTGCGCAAGGTGGCCGGTGATCTCGGCGATATCGCCGATGCCGACACGATCCGGGGCAAGATGAACGAGCTTCTCAAGATCGCCAAGGACCAGCTGATGAAAGAAGTCTGACCGCTTTTCTGGCGGCGGCACGTATCAGGGCGCACCCGGCCGGGTGCGCCTTTTTTCGTTACATGTTTAAACGTCAAGCCCCGGCTAAGCCCCTGCCCCTATTCTGAACCTGGTCGAGACCGGCAAGCTGTCCCTCTCGGTGGCGCTCTCGTTCTTCGCCGGGCTTGCGGCGGTTTTTGGGATTGCGGGGCTGATTTTTACGCCACAGCCCTGCCCCGCTTGATCGCGCACCGGATCGCCCATCACTCGGGCGGCACCGGGCTTGCGCAGTTCAAGGCCAGCTTTGCGCCCCGCTATGAGCCGCTTTATGCCCATGCCAAAAGCTGGCCTGCCCTGGCGCTTGGGCTTGCCGATCTCGGCCGGGTGATCATCCGCCCCAATCGGAACCAACCTCACAATTGTCATGAAGAAAATGAGTTTGATTCAAGTCGGCAAATATGACAGGAAACCCGCTACACTCAGTTCAGGACAAACCCATGACAAATGCCTTCTCCAAGATGCTGGCCGCGCGCGACTGGATCCTCGCCGATGGCGCCACCGGGACCAATCTTTTCAATATGGGCCTGGAATCGGGGGATGCGCCCGAGATGTGGAACGATCAGCATCCTGACCGGATTGAGCTTTTGTACAAACAGGCCGTTGATGCCGGCAGCGATCTTTTTCTGACCAACTCGTTTGGTGGCAATGCCGCGCGCCTGAAACTGCACGGTGCAGAAAAGCGCGCGCGCGAATTGTCGCGCATTTCCGCCGAGATTGGTCGCGAGGTTGCCGATCGCTATGACCGCCCTGTGATCGTGGCTGGCTCTGTTGGCCCGACGGGCGAGATCATGGCGCCGATGGGTGCTTTGACCCATGAGCTTGCCGTCGAAATCTTTCACGAACAGGCCGAGGGCCTGAAAGAAGGCGGCGCCGATGTGCTCTGGCTTGAGACGATTTCGGCCCCCGAGGAATACAAGGCCGCCGCAGAGGCGTTCAAACTGGCCGATATGCCCTGGTGCGGCACGATGAGCTTTGACACCGCCGGGCGCACGATGATGGGCCTGACCTCGGCCGATATGGCCACGATGGTCGACAAGCTTGGCAATCCGCCGCTGGCCTATGGTGCCAATTGCGGGGTTGGCGCGTCGGACCTGCTGCGCACCGTGCTTGGCTTTGTCGCCCAGGGCAGCGAGCGCCCGATCATCGCCAAAGGCAATGCCGGCATCCCGAAATACCATGACGGGCATATCCATTACGACGGCACGCCGGAATTGATGGCCGAATATGCGATTCTTGCGCGCGATGCCGGCGCAACGATCATCGGTGGCTGCTGTGGCACCATGCCCGAGCATCTGTCGAAAATGCGCGAGGCTCTGGAAACCCGCCCGCGCGGCGAACGCCCGACGCTGGATCAGATCACCGTTACGCTGGGGGCGTTTTCGTCGGCGGCCGATGGCACCGGCGATGACACCCCCGAACCGCGCCGCTCGCGGCGTCGGCGCGCCTGATCAAGAAGCGATTCGCGCCCTTGCCTGCCCGCCTCGCAAGGCGAGGCATACGGCCTGACGGGTATCAGCCGAAAAGCGACATCTGAGTGCCCTTTTCGAAAGGGCGCTCGAACAGATCCACCCGCAACTCGGGCTGCGCCTCACTCAGGCCGAGCCGCGCCGCCGCCGCCTCGAAACGACGGGCGATGAGGCGGGCATAAACACCGCTGCCACGCATCCGCCGCCCCCAATCGGCCGCATATACCTCTCCTCCATGCATCTCGCGCACCCGGTTCATCACCCGGTTGACGCGATCCGGGTAATGACCTTGCAGCCATTCCTGAAATAGCGGCGCCACCTCGAGCGGCAGCCGCAACATGATCCAGCTCGCCGTATCCGCCCCTGCCTCGTGCCCGGCGGCAAGCAAGGCCTCGATCTCGTGATCCGTCAGCCCCGGAATAACCGGCGAGGTCATGATCCGCACCGGCACGCCCGCGTCACGCAGCGCGCGAATCGTCGCCAATCGCCGAGCGGGGCTTGGCGCGCGCGGCTCAAGCTTGCGCGCAAGATCCGCATCACGCGTGGTCACCGAAATACCAACCCGAACCAGCCCCTGCCCGGCCATCTCCGCAAGAATATCAAGGTCACGCTCAATCAGCGTGCCCTTCGTCACAATCGCCACCGGATGCCGGAACCGCTGCAACACCGTTAAACAGGCGCGCGTGATCTCGCGGTCTCGCTCGATTGGCTGATAGGGATCGGTGTTGGTGCCGATCGCAATCGGTTGCGGCACATAGCGCGGGTGGCGCAACTCTGCATCCAGCACCTCTGCCGCATTGGGCCGCGCAACAAGCCGGGTTTCGAAATCCAGCCCCGGCGACAATCCAAGCCAGGCATGGGTCGGACGCGCAAAGCAATAGATACAGCCATGCTCGCACCCGCGATAAGGGTTGATTGACCGGTCAAACGGAAGGTCGGGCGAGCGGTTATAGCTTATGATCCGGCGCGCCACCTCCTCCGTGACATGGGTGGTCAGGGCTTGCCCGCAGGCCTCCTGCGCCCATCCATCCGAGTCATAGCGGGTCTCGGTTGCCTCATGGCGCCCGGCCGCATTGCTCTGCGCGCCGCGCGCCCTGATCCAAATATCTGGCCGTATCGTTTCACTCTTACCCATGTCGCACAAATGGAACATAAAGAGAACAAATGCAACAACCTTATATAGATTATGACGATATTGCAGTGTGTCGGCGCGCAATTCATCGCTATAAGTCGGTTGCAGTGCGGCCAGTGTCGTATTCCGGAAAGTGGAACCGTGACAAATTGTCAAAAGCTGTACCAGAAACACACAGTCCGCGCCCCGCGTGGCACAGCAATCAAGGATTTGCGTAATGTCTGACCAAGAAGACGACATCATCCTGTCGGACCTGGACAATGAAGAACTTGTCCAGCAGATGTTTGACGACCTTTACGACGGTCTGAGAGACGAGATCGAGGAAGGTGTGAACATCCTTCTTGAGCGCGGCTGGGAACCCTATCAGGTGCTGACCGAGGCGCTTGTGGGCGGCATGACCATCGTCGGCAAGGATTTCCGCGACGGCATTCTGTTCGTGCCCGAAGTGCTCTTGGCCGCAAATGCCATGAAGGGCGGCATGGCCATCCTCAAGCCGCTTCTGGCCGAAACCGGCGCGCCGCGCGTGGGCAAGATGGTGATCGGCACCGTCAAGGGCGACATTCATGACATCGGCAAGAATCTGGTGTCGATGATGATGGAAGGCGCCGGGTTCGAAGTCGTCGACCTTGGCATCAACAACCCGGTTGAAAAATACCTCGAAGCGCTGGAAACCGAAGCCCCCGATATCCTTGGCATGTCCGCACTTTTGACCACCACCATGCCCTATATGAAGGTTGTGATCGACACGCTGATCGAGCAAGGCAAGCGCGACGATTACGTCGTTCTGGTCGGTGGCGCGCCTTTGAACGAAGAATTCGGCAAGGCCATCGGCGCAGATGCCTATTGCCGCGATGCCGCCGTGGCCGTGGAAACCGCCAAGGATTTCATGGCGCGCAAGCACAATAAACTCGCCGCCGGCTAAAGCGACGCTGCGCGCGACATCCCGACGGCCCGCGCTCCTCGCGGGCCGTTTTTCTTTATAGGAGCGCCCATGACCACCCTGCCAAGCGACGAGATCCTCACACAAAACGGGCTTGAAGCACGCACTGGCGTGCGTATGCTCCTGATTGCCTGCGGCGCCCTTGCCCATGAAATCCTGGCGCTCAAGCGGCTCAATGGCTGGGATCACATGGATCTGACCTGCCTGCCGGCCAAACTCCACCTTTACCCCGATAAAATCACCGAGGCCGTGGCCGAGACGGTTCAGACGCATCGCGCCGATTATGAGCATATCTTCGTGGTCTATGCCGATTGCGGCACCGGCGGGCAGCTTCAGGCAAAATGCGCCGAGCTTGGCGTCGAGATGGTGGCGGGGCCGCATTGCTATTCTTTCTTCGAGGGCAACGATGCCTTCGCGGCGCGCGGCGACGATGACATGCGGGCATTTTTCCTGACCGACTTTCTGGTCCGCCAGTTCGACGCCTTCGTCTGGAAGCCCATGGGCCTTGATCGCCACCCCGAATTGCGTGACATGATCTTCGGCAATTACACGACGCTGATCTATCAGGCGCAAACCGAGGATCCGGCCCTTGTCGAAAAGGCCCGCGCCTGCGCGGATCGCCTTGGCCTCACGTTTGAATACCGCTTTACCGGCTATGGCGATCTTATAGCATCACTTGAATATCAATCTTCAAAACTCTGATATAATTCATCATTCCATAAATACTCTGGGGAGTTTGAGGGGTGAAACCCCTCATCACACCAAACCTGTGCGCCAACGGCGCTCCGGGTGGTCAAACCGCCTCAGGCCGCCTCGCCGGCCACAAGGCGGATGCGCTCGATCATCGCGCGCAACCCGTTGGAGCGCTGCGCCGACAGGTGGTCGTTCAACCCCAAGCGGCCAAGCTCTGCGGGCGCGTCGACCGTGACCACCTCGCCCACCGGTACCCCATTGTAAAGCGCACGCAGCACCGCGATCAACCCGCGCACGATCATCGCATCGCTGTCGCCCTCAAAGCTGAACGTTCCCGCCTCAATGCGCGGATGCAGCCAGACCTGACTGGCGCAGCCATCCACCTTGGTTGCGGGCACCTTGAGCGCCTCGTCAAGCCCCGGCATCGCCTTGCCATAGTCGATGACATAGCGATAACGGTCCTCCCAATCCTCAAGAAACTCGAAATCGGTGACAATCTCTTCAAAGGTTTCGGTGGCCATCGCATGCTCCTTCTTGCCTGCCCCATGACCTAAGTGCCGCATTGATCAAGGTCCAGCCCAAGCTTGCACCTTTTCAAGCCGACCCGGATAGGGTAACCGAGGGAAAAGATGTCAAAGGCGGTACTGATGCGCATACTTCTTGCTCTCACGATGGTTTCCTCGATGCTTCTTGCGGGTTGTGGCGGTCTGCGCGATTCGCGGGCCAATCCGGCCAACTGGTTCGGCAAAAGCCAATCGCGCCCTGTCGCCGCGACCCCGAGCGAAACCGTGAACCCGCTTATTCCGGAGAAGGAAGAAAGCATTTTCCGGCGCAACAAGGCCGAGGTCTATCTTGGCACGCCGATTGATCAGATCGCCGAAATGAAGATCGAACGCACGAGCGACGGCGCGATTATCCGCGTCATCGGGCGCAGCCTGCGCCAGGGCGCATTCGACGTGCGCCTTGTGCCGGACACCAAGGATGGCCGCCCGGTCAATGGGGTGCTGAGCTATCGCCTGCTGGCGCTGCAACCGGGAAATCAGCCTCAGGGGTCAGAGCGCGCCCGCACCGTGCAAGCTGCGGTGTTCGTCTCGACCCAAACGCTGGAACAGGCACGCACGATCACCGTGTCCGGCGCGCGCAATACCCAGACCAGCACCCGCTAGAGCATGTTGCTCAAAAGTGGGACCCGGTTTTGAGCGATCCGAACATGCTAAATCAATAGGTTAGAGCGTGTTGCGTGAATTTGAGTGAACGCGACACGCTCTAAGCAGCGCTTGATCTGCGCCTTTCGAAGACGGTTGAATATTCCGATCCCGCCGGACGCCTCCGGCGGGAGTATTTTTGGAACGAAGAAAGCGAGAGTCGCCTCAGAGATCGCGACGCGCGAAGCTGCCGGGGCCAAAACTCGCCGAGATCTGCGCCACCTCGACCCGTTTTCCGGTGTCAGGCCCATCCGCCGCACGCGCAGCCGCAGGATAGGTCCAGAGCGGCGTCGCCACGATCACCTCGCGCAAGACCGCAGGGCCGCGCATGACACGCAACAGATAGCTTTCGCTTTCCTCGCCCAGAGGCACCTCGGGCGTATCCCAGCGATCCCCGCCGATCCGTGTGCGCCTGATCCAGCTTACCGCCAGATCGCCGCTTGCCTCTTCTGCTAGGCGCAGATGCACCGGCGCATAGGGGCGCAAGCCAAGCCCGTCAAAGGCCAGCACCGCATGCCCGAAAGACGGGTCATCCACCGGCCGCCCCCCGGGCCCGATACGATAGTGGCGCGCCAGCCCCCGCTGTGCCTCGCCGAGGGCGATCTGTTGCGGCACGCCATCAAGTCGCACCACGTAAGACCCCTCTGGCCAGGGCGCACTCCCGGCGCCTTCGGTTCCCAACTGACCCCGCAGGCGGTGGCGCAGGATATATGTATCGGGACCAACAAGCTCGGCATCGCGGAACTGAAACAACTCCCATTTATCTGGCGTACCGTCACCAATCGCGCAAAGATTGCCGCCCGATAGCAAGGCCTCGCCGGTGATGCTTTCCAGCGTTCCATGCAGGATCCGAACGAACACCCCCTCGCCCCGGTCGATCACCCCCGGACAACCGGGCAGAAGCGGCGATTGGGTGATGCCGATGGTACTGCGAGCGGCGATAAGGGAATCCAGCCGGTAATTGGCATCCTGATCTGACGCATAAAGCGCCGCCGAGCCGGGCCAGGGATCAGCCATCACCGCGATATGGGGCGCATGCGGCACCTCGTCACCGATGAGCAAGGGCAGATCGAGGAACAAAGGCGCCACCGGGCTTGATGCCGTGAAGGGACGCAGGCGCGCGGGGGCATCCTCGATCAGGATCGGGCGATAGCTTTCCGGCTCGATCCGCACCGCATCGACACGCTGTGCATTGCCCATCTGATCAACCCGGTCGATACGGAACCGGCCACCGCCCTCCGACTGTGGCAAAGCCAGCACATCCCCCGCCCCGGCGCGCAACTGCGACGGCGGCAAGGTCAGGCGCAGCGTATCAATCGACACGCGCGCCTCGGACAACCAGCGTTCGACCACCTGACGACCCTCGGCGCGGGTCATCGCAAGCGGCATTTCCGAGGTCGCAACCGCATGGGTCGCATTGTCCGGCAGGATGGCCTCCTCCGAAATTGCCTCGTAATCACCATCGGCTTCGAGAAAGCGCAGACGCACCCGGCCAGCAAGCTCGATGTCGCTGCCGCGCAGCTCTTCGATCACGCCGCCCAATTCCGGGTCTCGGGCCAGCATATCCATGTCAATGGCATGATCCGTCTTGCCGTTGCGCAGGCGGAATTGCAACAAGCCCGCGCGCTCAATCGCGTCAACCCCATAGCGCAGCATCAAGGGCTGCAAACTGCCGCGCGCCTCGGACACCTGATCGACAAGATAGCCGCGCAGATAGCCATGCAAATCGCTTGTCTCAAGATCGCGCAGCCCGGTGCGTGCGGCAATCTCTTCAACCACCGAGGCCAGCCGATGCGCGCTTGTGCGCCCGGTGATCCAGTGCCCGCGCGCATAATTGATCCCATCCGACCAAAGGCCGGTATTGGCCGGAAAATAGGGGTAGGGGCGCGCATCCCAGGCCCAAACATAGGCGTGATCCACGTCGATCATCCGCCCGTCATATTCCTCGGAGAGTGGATTTCGCGCAGCATCGCCCCAATAGCCGACCGTCGCGCGCAGATATTGCAGCTGAATAAGCTCGTCGCGCTGACCGCTGGAATACCGCGGCAGGCTCGATTCCGAGGATTTCGGGTCGACGAACTTGTTGGGTTCATTGGTGCCCTTGTCGACCGCCGCACAGCCGTATTCGGTAAAGCGGATCGGCTTGGATTGTGCCACCCAAGGGGTCGGCTCGGCCAGGCGTTCGCCATCGACGCGCTCGTGGTGCTCGTTCATCCACCAGTTGCGGATATCCTTGAATCGCCAAATCCAGGCCTCGTCAAAGGTCTCATCGGTAATCGGTGTACGGATTTGTGCGGCGCGCGCCTCGGGCGAATGATAGAACCAATCATAGCCTTCGCCGCCCTCGATATTGGATTGCAGATAGTCCAGATCGTAAATTGTGCCCCACTCGGAATCCCGATGTTGATCCCCGTCGCGCCAATCCGACAGCGGCATGTAATTGTCGATGCCGATAAAGTCGATATTTTCATCCGCCCAAAGCGGATCAAGATGAAAGAAGCGGTCGCCATTTCCCGGCTGATAACCGAAATATTCGGACCAGTCCGCAGCATAGCTGATTTTGACCTCGGGGCCCAAAAGCGCGCGCACTTCGGCCGCCAGCTCGCGCAATTGCGCCACCGCAGGAAAGCTGTTGCCCGCCCCACGAATCTGGGTCAGGGCGCGCATCTCGGACCCGATGCAAAAACTTTCCACGCCCCCAACAGCCGCGCAAAGCGCCGCCTGATGCAGGATAAAGCGGCGATAGGACCACTCATCAGGCCCGTGATAGCTGACCGGGCTGCGCTTGACCGGGCCACCAAAGCTCAGCAAATCAAGCGCGCCGGTGCCGGGGATGGATTGCGGCAAGGCATTGACCGGCGTCACCGTAAAGTCGCTGGCGCGCGCGTTGCCGAAAAATACCGCCACCTCGGCTTCGGCAAGCGCCGTGCCGTCGCTGCTCGCCGCTTGCCCCGGTGCCTTGGCGGTGGTGATGCGCCCGCGCCACGGCAAGACCGGCTGGTCCTCGGCATCGCTATAGGGATCAGGCAACCCATTGCCTGGCATCTGCTCCATCAGGATAAACGGATAGTAAAGCACATCCTGCCCCGCCTGTTGCAACGCAAGGATTGCCTCGATCACCGACTGATCGCTTGGGGTTCCGCCATAAACCTCGCGGTTGTCGGCATCGCGCGGCACAGTCCCCGCAACCGCCCGGCCCAGGCTTGACACCTGCCAGGGCATGTTGGTGGAGTCATACTGCTTTTGCTCAACCCTCGGGCGGATGGTGCATGCACCACATCGCAGATCATCGCCAAACCAACTTACCACAAGCGAGGTTGCGCGACAGGCCGGCAATTCGCCGGTCAGCGCCTCAAGCGAGGTGGCAAAGTCAGATTTTTCCGACGGCGAGTTGATATTGGCGAGCCCTGCCGATCCGGGGCCGAAATTCATCTTCACCGGCGTGGTCGCCAGCACATATTCGCCCGATCCGGGCAACATCGCCACACCGCGCACCGCATGCACCGGGTCAAGATCGGCACCGGGCGTTGCTATCTGCGACGGGCGACACACCTCAAAGCTGAATTGCGGCACGCGGTTGCCGAAGGCGCTGATATCCAGATCCTCGATCACCACATAGGCCGTGCCACGATAGGCGGGCACATTGCCCGCCCCCTCTACCGCCTCGATCTTGGCATCGGGAAGCTGATCTCGCGTTCCGCGATAAATCCGCATGTTCAGGCTGTCCTTGGCAATCTCGGTGCCATCGGCCCAGACCCGCGCCAGGTACGAAATTTCGCCTTCGCAAAGGGCAAAGGCAAGGCTTACGGAATAGCTGATCTGCCGGGTGGTGGGCGTGGCCGGGCGCGGCGTGCCCTTGCCCCCACCTCGGCGGCCGGGGGTCACGCTCACCTCTTCGCGAAACTCGGTCGCCCAGATAAGCTGACCGGCGACGCGCATCCGGCCATAGACCTGCGCAATCGCGTCACCCTCGCCGGCCCCGGTCAGACGCAACCGGCTGACGCGGCCGCTTTCCACCACATCAGACCCCTGCCCCAGCAACCGCTGGTCAATCGAGCGCCCGATCACAGCCCCGGCAAACCGACCGATCGCCACGGAAGACAGGCCAAAGGCCGAGCCTCCTACAGCCCCGCCAACCGCGGCTCCTGCGGCAGATAATAGAATGGTTGCCATTGCTTAGCCCTCCTGCGGAAATTCAAACCGGGCCACGATGCGGCGCCGCCAAGGCGCGCTTAGCGGGCTTTCGACCACACAATGACCCGAATAGGCGTGAATGAATGTGGCCTGCGCACCGATCCGGCCCGCAACCCCGAGATGTTTGGCGACCGACCCGTCGCGCATCCGAAACAAAAGCACATCGCCGGGCGCCTCTTCGGTGATCGCCTTGGGGCGCAAATGCCGCTTGGCCGCCTCCCAAAGCGCCTCGATGCGCGCCGGCTCTGACCAATCCATCGAATAGGCCGGCGGGCGCTCTGGTTCGACGCCAAGCACCTCTTGCCACACCCCCCGGATCAGCCCGAGACAGTCGCACCCCGCCCCCTTGCAGGCCGCCTGATGCAGATAAGGCGTGCCGATCCAGCCGCGTGCCGCCACGACGATGCGATCTGCCTGGCCGCTCATCCGCGTCGGCTCCCGCCATCAAGGCGCGGCGAACGGGTGGGGTCTGAAATCGTCCAGTCATCGCCGGGAATGTCCGGAAACCCCTGAAAGTTCAAAAGGTTATTGAACTTGAACTGACAGGTCGGCATGCGCTTGTCACACCCCGCCTCGATCCGAACGGCATCCCCGGCGGCCACTTCGGCCCCCAAAGGATGCCAAAGCTCGATCACCCGCGCCTGTCCCTCGGACAGATCGCGCTTGATCATCCCCTCAAGGCCGACTGCGGCGCCGCTTTGCACCTTTAGAACCCCATGGCGAAACCAATCCGGCGCAAATCCGGCCATCTCGGCAAAGCGAAACACCCGCCGCTCGCTCACCTCTTCCGCGACCCGTTCGCTCGCATATCCAAGCGTGCCAAGGTCAAAACCACAGTCACGATCCCCCAGAACCGCGCTACAGCTTTTTTGGTAAACCCGCCCAAGCGGCACATTCAACGCATCGGTCAGACCGCGCAATTCGGCCTCAAACGCGCCACCCGCCCGCTTGAGTTCTCCGATCTTGCCGCGAAACTGCAATTGGCGGGCGGCCACATTGGCCCAGTTCACCAGCCAGGCGCGCACCTCGGCCCCGTCATAGCGCCCGGCCTCGATCTCATCCTCGCGGATCGCGGCATCGCTCAGCGCGCCCAAGGCCTCGGTATTGTCCACCGAAAGCCCGGTCGATTGCTGCAAGGCAAGCGCGCTCAGCCCGGTATCGGGGCGAAAGGTGATGCCGTCGAACACCAGAGCGTTGTCGTGATCGGTAAACCCCATCACCCCCCCGTCGCGCCGCGACAAGGCCCAACAGCGACAGGTGGTCGTCACCCCGGTGCCAAGATGCGCCTCAAGCGCCGCATTCAACCCGCTCATATCCGGATCTCCACCACCGGCACATTCGGCACTTCGCCCGCCTGAAAGCTGGCAAGGCTGGTCTGGATGCGATCGGTGTCAAAACGCACCGGCACGTCAAATTCATAGCCCGCCGTCACCTGCACGCCGACATTGGGCGGTTCGACAAAGCGCAGGATTCCGGTGGTCGGATCAACCTCGTAATGCACGCCGTCCTGCAATTCATTGTTCGAAAGTCCGACACGCACGCTGCCCTCAACCGGCTTGCGGATCTGGCGGGCATAGGTTTGCTCACCCGAGCGATAGGTCTTGAACAGCGGAAATTCGAGCGTGACATCGTCACCCACCCCAATCACCTGATCCCGGTAGTCGGGTTCGGCCTTCGCACGGCCCGATTTGTAATCGGTCCAATCCTTCCAGCGAAAGCCGAAAAGCTGCCCGCGCCGCGCCTCGAAAAACGCGATCAATGCCTCGATATCATCAAGCCCGCGCAACGACACGCCCGCATCATAGCGGCGGCGCGACTGTGCCCAGGGCGTGTTGCGCTCTTCAAAGCCGTTGGCCAGCGTGACCACATCGGTCAGCCGCTCTGGTCCACCAAGCGAGCCGAAACTCAGACTGGCCGGAAAGCGTATTTCATGAAACCCCATCTGCCCTATTCCTTTGCTTTAGCGGTTGCGATTGCCGCGCCCGATCACGCGACCAAGCTGGGCTGCGATCTGGCCCTGACTGCGTCGGAACCCGTCAATATCGGGGGTCGAGATGTTCATCACCACGCTGACATTGCCGCCACCCGCACCGCGCACGCCAAGCTTGCCATCCGGGCCACGGCTCAGCGGCATGATCGCCTCTGGCCCCGCCTCACCCATCAACCCGGTGCCACCGCGCATCGGGAAAGTCGTCGGCCCGCTGACCACGCCACCATTGGCAAAGGGCTGCACCCTCCCTTGCGAAAAACTGCCGCCCTTGGCAAAGGGAAACAGCCCGCCAACCAGGCTTCCGATCCCCTGCGACACAAGACCGCCAACCTGATCGGTCACGGGCCGCGTCGCCGCGTTAAAGGCGGTGTTGATCATCGAGGTCGCCAAGGTGCGCAGCGAACTCGACAGGCTATCACCATCCACCACCGCGCCGCGAATGGCCGAGCGCAACCCCCGGCTCATGCCGCGTTCAAGCGTCTGCACATCCTGCCCGGTGCGCGCGAACCCGCCCCTCACCCGGCCAAGCTCGGCGTTGAACACCGCCGCCATATCCGCCGCCTGCCCCAATGACGCATCCAGCGCCGTGATCTGGCTTTCCAGATCCTCTGCCCGCTCCAACTCATCCATCGCTCATCTCTCCGTTTGTGTCCGGGAAGGCGCGCAACAAGGCCTCAAGCCCGTCGCGCGCCATCGGCCGCACGCCCGCCCCCTGCCCCAGCATCAGCCGCAGCTCGGCCCGGGTCAGCGCCCAAAATTCCGCCGGGCGCAGGCCCAATCCCTGAAGGCCTGCGCGCATCAAGGCGGGCCAATTGAACCGCCCACTCATCCCCCTTCATCCGGCAAGGCAAAGGCGCGGCCCAGCACCTCGGCCGCAGCCTTTGCGGCGCCCAAGGGCCCGCCCTCGATCTCGGCACTCAAAAGATCAGCTGTGCGACCGCGCCAGCCCCCCCCGCGCAGGCCAGCAACAACAAGCGCAAGCACATCACGGGTGGAAAAGGCGCCACCCTCGAAGCGGTCCACCAGATCAATCAGCGATCCGGCCTCAAGCCCCGCTTCAAGTTCGGCCAAGGCCCCAAGCGTCAGCTTGAGAATCCGCCGCTCTCCGTCGATGACCAAGGCCACCTCACCTGCCCAGGGGTTTGCCATGACTTACAGGACCGTAAAGATCAGCTGCCCCGCCGAGGCGAGCGCAAGCTCATAGGTCGCCTCGCCGTCATGGGTGCCGCCATATTCGATCGCGGTGACCTGAAACGCGCCCTCGATGGTGCCGAAATCGGGGATCACCACCTGAAAATCCGGCGTCTCACCATCGAAAAATATCTGGCGCGCGCGCGCGTCACTGGCCGCATCGCGGAAAATGCCAGAGCCGCTGATGCTGGCCGATTTCACACCGGCCCCGGCCAGCAATTCGCGCCAGCCCCCCGCCGATTCAAGACTGGTGACATCCACGCTCTCGGCGTTAAAGCTGACCCGCGTCGCGCGTAGCCCGGCCACCGTTTCAAAATTGCCACTGCCGTTGAGATCAATCTTGATCAGCAGGTCTTTACCATTCTGTACAGCCATTGGTCTTATCTCCGAAAATCAAAGGGTTATGGGGTGTCGTCCACACGTGCCCGAAAGGTCAGGTCAATCCGGCGAACCTGTCCGCCGGTTTCTCGCCGCGCCCGTGCACGCAGAAAATCAAGGTTGCTCAGCCGCCCACGCGCCAACGTAAGGTCGGCGCCGACAAGCGCGTCACTGACCGCACCGGCAACTTCTTTCGCGGCCAGAAAGCCCGCGTTTTCAGTGACCACCGAGACGGTAAAGCGGTGCCAGGCGCCCCCTGCGGTGGCGTCTGAACGATCGCGCACCTCTTCGGGGCCAAGCGTGACATAGGTCTGCGGCACCTGACCGGTAGGCAAGGCATCAAAGATCGCCCCTCCCACCAGTGCCGCCAAATCGCCATCCGCCGAAAGTCTTTGAAAAACAGCCTTTTGCAGGGCCGCCGCTACGGCATAACTCATAGCACCACCTCCTCTTCCGCCCAGCAGGTCAGGAACCGCCCTGCCGCATCGCGCTCGGTGACCGACTGAATGAGAAACAGCCGCGATCCATCGCGAAACCGCTGGCCGGGTTTGGGGCGTGCCGGGCTGCCTTGCGGCGCGGAGCGCACCGTGATCCGATAAGTGGCACGCGACAGGCTCACCGTCGCACCAGCCACTTCGCGACCGGTGCGCGCCACCACCTCGGCCCAAAGCGTGCCAAGCGGCCCCCAGACCTCTACGAACCCGCCCGCGCCATCGGGCTGGCGATCCGGCCCCTCAAGCACAAGTCCCCGATTAAGGTGAACAGGACCCATCACGCGCCCCTCCCACCCAAAAGACGCACCGTGCGATAGCGCTCGATCAGGCTTGACACCCCGAACGGCATGCAGCCACCCGCAAGGCCCGTCTCATGGCGGTACTCATAGTAATGCGCCGCCAAAAGCAGGACCGCCTGTGCCAGATCCGCCGGCAAATCACCCCATGTCGCGCCATAGCCAGCACGAAACACGATCTCGACCGTCCCTCCGGGCGCGATCATCGGCAACATTGTCCCGCCCGGCCGCAGCACCGGGCGATGCGCGTCCTGCTCAAGACGATAGTGATCAGGGCTGACCAGATCGGCCTCGTCGGCGCGGTTGCGCAGGCTCAGGCTCAGGATCGCGCTCACCGGCGCCACCGGCAAGGCTTGCCCCTCGCTATCGCGCCAGGCGCTCAGCCCCCAGGAAAACTCTCGCTCGATCAACACCTTGCCGGTGCGTCCCTCGATTGCGGCCATGGCGGCGCGCAGAAAACTTTCCAGAACCGGGTCCTGGATATCGTCATCCGCAAACCCCGTCCCCAGCCGCAGATGCGCCTTGAATTCCGCCAGCGGCAACGCGGCCAGGGGAACCGCGGTTTCTTCGATTAACATCATGGACCTACTCCATACATCCCGGACCCCTCCGGTGGTTCAGGCGCGCACCACCCTGCGTCGCTCGGACGGAGGGGAAGAGCTGGACAACGCCGATATGCGGCGGCACGCGCCTCGGGACGGGGGCCATCCTGCCCCCGCCCGCCTTCGCCAACTCTTACGAGAGGGCGAATTTCAAAAGCTTGATCGCCTTGAAGTCGCTCACATCGCCGCCCACGCGCTTGGTGGCGTAGAACAGGACATGCGGCTTGGCACTGTAGGGATCACGCAGCACCCGCAGATCGGGGCGCTCGGCCACGGTGTATCCGGCACGGAAATCACCAAAGGCAATGGCATCCGCACCCGTCGCGATATCCGGCATATCCTCGGCAATCAGCACCGGATACCCCATCAGGCGCGCAGGCTCGGCCGCCGCAAGACCATCGGACCACAAGAACCGCCCATCGACGTCCTTGAGCTTGCGCACAGTGCCCGCGGTTTTCGAGTTCATCACAAAGCTGGCATTGGCGCGGTATTCGGCATCAAGCGCATAGACCAGATCAACAATCGGATCAGCCCCGCCAATGGAACCGTCAACACCGGTCGGCACATAGCCCAGATTGCCCCAGACCCAGATATCATTGTCAACGCTGGGGTGGGTCAGGAAACCGCGCGGCTTGTCCACACCGTCGCCGTTCACAAAAGCGGCCGCCTCGGCGCGGGCAAACTTGTCCGCAATCCGGCCCGCAAGCCAACCCTCGACATCAAACGCGCTGTCATCCAACAAACGCTGGCTGGCCTTCGGCAGCGCGCTCAACTCGTGAAGCGGAATGGTGATGCGGTCAATCACCGGGGTGCCGGTCTCGGCGGTGTTGGCGGTCTCTGTCGCCCAGCCATGGCCGACATCGGTATGGTCAATCAGCACGTCAAAGCTTGTCGCCTCGACACCGACGACATTGGCCACGGCGCGGATCGACGCGGTCGAGCTCAACACCGACTGGATTGTCTCGGCGGTCTGCGGATCGACAAGATAGCCGCCATCACCCGCCACAGCGGTATTCAGCGCCTTGCCCTCAAGCTCAAGCCCACGCAGGCCATCGTCATCACCCGCCCGCAAATAGGCGTCAAACGCCTTGCGATGCGGGGCAGTGGTGTCACCTGCGGCGGCCAGATGGGGGCGCTGAAGGCCAAGGGATTTGCGTTCAAACATGGTCATTTTCTCTTCTTGCTGTTGAAGTCGGTTGTGAACATCGGACTGAAAGCCCTTGAATTCGCTCATGAACCCCGCGACTGCGGACTTCACCTCGGCCGCCGGAGACAGATCTTCCCCGGTCCGAGAGGTTGTCTCGGTTTTGCTCATCATAAGATCCTGTAGCTTTGGTCGTGTTGGGCGCGTTACATCTGCGCCATCTCCCGGCGGGCGTCCTCAAAGGCCGCCGCCAACTCGCGCAGGGTGTCGTCCGCCAGGCCATCGCCCTTGGCCGCAACCCGCGCACTGGGCAGCATCGGGAAGGTCACAAGCGACACCTCCCAAAGCTCCAGTTCCGTCAAGAGCCGTCGGCCCTTGTCATTCTTGCTGGCGCGCAGCGTGCGATAGCCGATGCTCAACCCATCAATCGCCCCCGCCGCAATAAGCGCCGCGGCCTCGCGCGCGCGCCCGACGCTTTCCAAAAGGCGCCCCTTCACAAAAAGGCCCCGCGCATCCTCGCGCACCTCGTCCCAGACACCAATCGGCTGGCTCGGGTCGTGCTGCCAAAGCATCTTGACCTTGCGCCCTTCGGCCACAAGCCGCGCCAGCGACTTGGCATAGGCCCCCGCCTCGACGATATCACCACCCTGATCGGTCGCCCCGAACAGGCTTGCATAGCCCTCGATCGCGCAACCATCGGTCACGCTCAGCGCGTCATCATCAAAGCGCGCAAATTTGCGCTCAAGTCCCGTTTCCATATCCATTCGCCTCATCCTCTCGCCCAAGGCAGGGGTATCCCCACCGAACCCGTTCATGGCAGCGCGGCCAAAAGCGGCTGAAAGGCCTGCGCCAAAATCGCCGCCACCACGCCGTAAACCGCCAGCCACAACCGCCGCTCCAACCTCTCAAGCGCCGCTTCCATCCGCACCAATCGGTCACTCAGCGCTTGGGTCTGCAATTCGGCCACCCTCTCATGCGCCTCAAGCCGCAGCGCCGGGGCACAATCAAACGCCTCGAACCCATAGCGCTGCGGCGGGTGCTGCTCAGCCATTCAGATCATCCTCGGCCAATGCCGGAAGCCCCAGCAAATCACGCTTTTCGCCATCGGTCAGGAACTCGGACTTCGCCACCCTGCTCCAGAGCGCATCGCGCTCGGCGGCAAGCGCGGGCACCTGATCAAGATCGGGGCGCAACTCAAGCCTCTCGCCGCTGAACCCCGCCAGCCAGGTCGCCACCGAGGCCGCCACCCGCGTCGCCAACGGCAAAACCGTCAGGCGATAAAACGCGCGATTGGCCTCCTGGTAATTCGAAAACGTCGCATCGCCAAGGATGCCAAGCAGCATTGGCGGCACTCCAAAGGCCAAGGCAATCTCGCGCGCCGCACTTTCCTTGGTCTTCTGGAATTCCATGTCCGACGGGCTGAACCCCATCGGCTTCCAGTCAAGCCCGCCCTCCAAAAGCATCGGCCGCCCGGCATTGCGCGCGCCCTGATGATGGGTCTCCATCTCGCTCACAAGCCGCTCGTATTGATCGTTGGTAAGACTGCCCTGCCCCTCGGCCCCACGATAGACAATCGCGCCGCTCGGCCGCGCCGCATTATCCAAGAGCGCCTTCGACCATCGGCTTGCGGAATTATGCACATCCACCGCCTGCGCCGCCGCCTGCAAGGGCGACAACCCATAATGATCGTCCTGCGGATGAAAGCTTTTGACATGGCACACAACCGGATTGCCCTCGCTCACATCAAACCGGTGCTTGCGCCCCGACACCGCATATTCATAGGCAATCGGCCAACCATCGGCCCCCGGCACAACGCTCATCCGATCCGAGCGCAGTACATGAAGCTCAAGCGGCACACCTGCCCCCGCCCCAACAGCCTCGACATAGGCATTGCCGGTCAAAAGCAACTGACCGTAAAGCGCCTCGAAAAGTTCAGCCCGCCCCTGCGCCGGGTTCGGCGCCTTGACCAGATCAAGCAGCGGATGCTCCGAAAAACGGCGCTCGCAATCCTGCAACACCAACGGCAGCGCCGCCGCCGCCTCGGCGATCATCTTGACACAGCGAAAACCGACCGGATTGCCGGCAAAGCCGGTGCGCGTCAAAGTCACCGTGTCGCGCGGGCTCCAGGCCACCCGCCCCGCGCCATGCCATGCCATGACCCGACCCGTGGCACTGGCTTTCTGCTCGGGCGCCACTGCCGGTTCCGCACTGCCCTGCCGGAAGAAGTCCAATATCATCTTGCGTTCTCCTTGGTCCTGCATCCATTGGGCTCACTGCCCGCTTGACGCCATCAGACGCTCAAAGGTTTAAGAAAAGTAAACTAGACCGCCCGCACACTCGGGTTGCGCCATTTGGCGGCCGGTTCAAGGATCAGATCGCTGATCGCCCAGACAAGCGCGTCCACACGGTCCGGGCTTCCCTTGCCTTCATAGCCACGCGCCGTCATCGCGCACATCTGATCCTCAAGCTCGCCCAACCCGCGCAGGTGAAAGACACGCCCCTGCTCGTAAAGCGCCGCCACCGGCTCGGCGCGCGCGACCTTGCCCCGGCTGGCATGCACCTTGCGAAACGGCACCAGCGGATCGACCTGCCGGATCACCTGCTCGACCATGTCACCGCCCTGGTTGACCTCGGCCACAAGCCGCTCTGCCCCCCATTGCTCCATCGCGCGAATCGCCGCATTGGCCCACCGCGTCGGGCTGGCGGCGCTGACGCTGCAATCGGCAAGCACATAGGCCCGCCAATCCTGCACCGGGCCACGCGTCACGGCGCCAACCACCACGATGCCGCATTCATCCGACCCGCTATGCCCGGTCACAGGCGGGTCAACCGCCACGACCACCCGATCCATCTCAGGCACCTGATCCACCCGCGCGCCCTCAAGCATCGCGCTTGTCCAGAGCGCATCCTCGGCCTCATCGACCAGAACCCCGTCAAGCTCTTGCCGCCCAAGCCGCGTGCCCGCATAGCGCGCCCGCACCTCATCCAGAAAGCTCTCGGCCAAAAAGGCACGATTGGCCTCGGTCGGCGCACTTGTCACCACCGTGCTCGGCGCCGCCAACAACTCTTTCAGAACGCCCACATTGCGCGGCGTGGTGGTCACGCAAACCCTCGGATCATCGCCCAAACGCATCCCGAACTGAAGCATATCCCAAGTCTCTCGCGCCTTTTTCCACTTGGCCAGTTCATCAACCCAGGCCCCGTCAAACTGCGGCCCGCGCAACCCCTCCGGGTCATGCGCCGAAAACACCTGCGCCGTGGCCCCATTGGGCCAGATCAGCCGCTTGCGCGTCGCCTGCCATTCGGGGCGCCGATCAGGCGGCGAACAGGCCATGATCCCGCTTTCGCCAAACACCATCACCTCGCGCACCTGATCAATCGTCTCGCCGACAAGCGCCAGGCGCTGACAGCGGCCCTTGTCCAACGGCCGCGCGCCCTCAACCTGCGCGCGCACCCATTCGGCCCCGGCACGGGCCTTGCCCGCGCCGCGCCCGCCCATGATCACCCAACTGCGCCAGTCGCCCTCGGGTGCGATCTGATGATCCAACGCCCAGAACTCGAACAGATAGGGCAGCGCCATAAGCTCGCCATCACTCAGCGCATCGAGGAATTCGTCCTGGGCATCTTGCCCTTCTGAGACGATCCAACCGGCACCCGATCTGAGCCCGTGCGTCGTCGAAATCGAGGGCATAGTCGTTGACGATGCCTCGGTCTTGTTTTTTGCGTTTTTCAAGTTGCGCCTCCGCTTCTATCGCGATCTTGAGCCATTGGCGGATTTCACCAGTGGCCTTGGTTGCGTTCTTCAATTCATCAAGGTCGCCAGCCCTGATCTTCAGGTAAAGTTCCTCCAGTTCTTCGCGCATATCCGCCAACTGACGTTCCAGCGCATTAATCGAGGTCGTCAGGCCCGTAGGCCCCTCTTCGGGGGTAATCAAAACCATGCGTGCTCTTGCCTCATGCAATTGAAATGCTGCTCAGGGTCCCCTCCGCATACGCGACACAAAAAAACGGCCACCGGGGTCACCCCCGGGGCCGCTTGCCCATCTCGTCCAGCATGTCACAACCTATACGAGAAACCGTTCGCAGAGTCAAGCTCCACGCACCGTACCGACACCCTCAACCGACCGTTATCATTACCTTTTCTTAACAAATACCGTCTTGCCAACCACAGGATAACCACCCGAAAACCGCTTTCACCGTTCCCGAAATACTCCCGCCGGAGGCTCCAACAGCACCGCAAAAACCAACGATTGGGGCCAAAGGCTCTGTGGCCACACGCCGCCCGGCCTTGCCAAACGTCTCAGACGCCTATTCTGCGGCGTCCTGCGCCGCCGTTTCCGCCTCGATCTCGGCGGCGCGCTTTTCGACCTGTTCGACGATATGCTCGACCATCTGCGCATTATCCATCCGGTGGCTTTGCTTGCCGGCCAGATAGACCATGCCATTGCCCGCCCCGCCGCCGGTAAAGCCGACATCGGTCATCAACGCCTCGCCGGGGCCATTCACGACACAGCCGATAATGCTCAGGCTCATCGGCGTCTTGATATGCTCAAGCCGCTGTTCCAGCGCCTCGACCGTCTTGATCACGTCAAACCCCTGACGCGCACAGCTTGGACAGCTGATGATATTCACACCGCGATGCCTGAGACCAAGCGATTTCAAAATCTCAAAGCCGACCTTGACCTCTTCCACCGGGTCCGCCGACAGGCTGACTCGGATCGTATCGCCAATCCCCATCCACAACAGATTGCCAAGACCAATCGCCGATTTGATCGTCCCGCTGGTCAGACCGCCGGCCTCGGTGATGCCAAGATGGATCGGCGCGTCGGTCGCCTCTGCAAGCTGCTGATAGGCGGCGGCGGCCATGAACACATCCGACGCCTTCACCGAAATCTTGAACTCGTGAAAATCGTTATCCTGCAAAATGCGGATATGTTCCAAGCCGCTCTCGACCATCGCGTCGGGGCACGGCTCGCCGTATTTGTCGAGCAGATGCTTTTCAAGACTGCCCGCATTGACCCCGATCCGCATCGAACAGCCATGATCACGTGCGGCGGCAATCACCTCGCGCACGCGCGCCTCGCTGCCGATATTGCCGGGATTGATTCGCAAACAGGCCGCGCCCGCCTCGGCGGCCTCGATCCCGCGCTTATAGTGAAAATGAATGTCGGCCACGATCGGCACCGGGCTTTCGGCCACGATCTCTTTCAGCGCCTTGGCGCTCGCCTCGTCCGGCACAGACACCCGCACGATATCGGCCCCGGCATCCGCCGCCGCCTGAACCTGTGCCACGGTGCCCGCCACATCGGTGGTCAGCGTGTTGGTCATGGTCTGCACCGAAATCGGCGCATCGCCCCCGACGGGCACATTGCCCACCATGATCTGTCTGCTTTTGCGGCGGTAAATATTGCGCCATGGGCGGATATGATTCAGCGACATCGCAAAAGCCCCGTCAATTCATGTGAAAACCTGTCCCATGAATATCGCGCAGCGGGCCAATTCGCAATCGGTCCGCGCGTGAAGCTCAAAAATGGGAAAGCGTCTTAGTCCTGCGCAGCACGCGGCATGCTGCTCGGGGCATCCTGCAATTCGGCCACATAGCGCAAAAGGTCCTGATCCGCGCCGATATCGGCCAACGCATAGCGCCCCTTAAGTTCGCCCGGCGTGAGCGCCAGACCGGACGTCACCGAGCCACGCGGACCGGCGGGCCCGTAATGCTCGCCGTTCACCGCGAAATAGACCGCGCCCGATTCGCCGACGCGCAGGGTTGGCGGCTCTTGCGTGGCGGGCACATCATAACTGTCGCCGGCGTTCAGGATGCCCTCGTAGATCACGCTGCCATCCGCCGCGCGCACCCTGACCCAGGCCGCCCTTACCGCCACAAGGCGCACGTCGGGCACGTCGTCGGCCACAACCTGGGGCCGGTTTTGCGTGACACCGCTCACCTCGTCAAGCTGGGCCACCACAAAGCCGCTGTCGCGATCCGCGCTTGGCGTGCCCGGGCTCATCGTGCCCACTTCGGCCGGGTTCAGCGTCGAAATCGGCGCATCGCGGGCCACCATCACCGGCACATCAAGCGCCTTGGGGCGATAAAGGCGGCTCAGCCGCTCGTCGCGCGGCGGCTGGAACACACCAGAGGCCTCTGCCGTCGCAGACGGATCACTGGCCGACCCGGCACTTGTAAGCGGATCAAGATCGGCCAGAACGATGGGGGTATTTTCGACCGGCGCAAGCTGCACCTGCTGCACCTGGTTAAGCACGCTCCACCCGCCATAGCCAATCGCCCCGATCAGCGCCACAAGCACGGCTGCAGAGCCGATTGCGCCCGGCTCGATCCGTGACAGAAATGTGTCCGACGCAGGCAAAAACGGCGCATTGGGAGAAATCAGCGGATCAGAAACCTTTGCCGTCTTGCGCACCGCAGAGGTGCCCGCCTTGCGAATCGACGAAGCCTCGGCAGACATGCCATGCGCAATCGAAAAGCCGGATTCAGCACAAAACGCCTTGAACGCCTGATCCGGGTCCATGCCAAGATAGCGCGCATAAGAGCGCACGTAACCGGGGATAAATCCTGGGGTATCAAAGGCTGTGGGATCGGCATTTTCGATCGCGGCCACATAGGTCGCCTTGATCCGAAGCTCGCGTTCTACATCAAGAAGGGATTTGCCAAGCGTGGCACGCTCGCCCCGCATGAGGTCACCAAGCCGCAACTCAAATGCGTCAAAGCCACGGGCCTCGACGTCTTTGATCTCGGCTTTGCGTGTAAACCGCCGCCCAATCATGCGCTCACTGCCTCTTTGGTTACCTAATGCGTTTTCTCGAAAGTCCCGATTCGAGCTTTGCACTTTTCTTTACGCAACCTTAACACAGAGCAAGTGCTATTGCACGTTTTACGGCATTAACCAGCCATCTCGGCGCGATTTAGCGCACAATGGCTCCAGAGTTCGTCCATCGCATTTACCAGCGCATCCATCTCATCGGGGCCATGCACCGGCGAGGGTGTAAAGCGCAACCGCTCGGTGCCGCGCGGCACGGTCGGAAAGTTGATCGGCTGAACATACATGCCAAAGCCTTCAAGCAACATATCGCTAAGTTTCTTGGTATGCACCGGATCGCCGACAATCACCGGCACGATATGGCTGCCGTGATCGACAATCGGCAATCCCAATCCCTTGAGGCGGGCCTTGAGGATTTTAGACTGCGCCTGATGCTGCTCACGCAGCTTCTTGCCCTCGGAGGTCTTGAGAAACGCGACCGACGCCGTGGCCCCCGCCGCCAGCGTCGGCGCCAGCGAGGTCGAAAAGATGAACCCCGGCGCGTAAGAGCGCACCGCATCACACATCTTGGCCGAGGCCGCAATATAGCCACCCATCACACCATAGGCCTTGGCCAGCGTGCCGTTGATGATGTCCAGACGATGCATAAGCCGATCCCGTTCGCAGATGCCCGCGCCGCGTGGGCCGTACATGCCCACGGCATGCACTTCGTCGATATATGTCAGCGCGCCGAATTCATCCGCCAGATCACAGATCGCCTCGATCGGGCCAAAATCGCCATCCATCGAATAGATGCTCTCAAAGGCAATCAACTTGGGCGCCTCGGGGTCATCGGCGGCCAGCAACTCGCGCAGATGCTCAATATCATTGTGACGGAAAATCCGCTTGGCCCCGCCGTTGCGGCGCACACCCTCGATCATGCTGGCATGGTTGAGGGCGTCCGAATAGATGATCAACCCCGGAAACAGCTTGGGCAGCGTGCTGAGCGTGGCGTCATTGGCAATATAGGCGCTGGTGAACAAAAGCGCCGCTTCCTTGCCATGCAGATCGGCCAATTCGGCCTCAAGCCGCTTGTGATAGACCGTCGTACCCGAAATATTGCGCGTGCCGCCCGACCCGGCGCCGGTGGCATCAAGCGCCTCATGCATCGCCTCAAGAACAACGGGATGCTGGCCCATGCCAAGATAGTCATTGCCACACCAGACGGTGATCGGCTTTTCGCTGCCATCGGGCTTGCGCCAGATCGCGTGGGGGAAATTGCCATTGCGCCGCTCGATGTCAATAAAGGTGCGATAGCGCCCTTCCTGATGCAGACGTTCGATTGCGTCGCCCAGCCTGGCCGAATAATCCACTGGCAGTCCCTTCCCTCACCGATGCCGCAGCCCGCCTTTTGCAAAGCGCCCTGCGGGCCGTAGCAGCGTCGCACGCTACTTATTCAATAATACGAATGGTTATATAATCCACCCGCTTCTGACAACAGGCTACAAAATGCCGCCCCCCCCTACCTTGACTTGTGTCAAGTCGCTGGACAGCACCGCAGGGCCTGTTACCCTCGGCTAAAAGCATAAATCAGCATCAAAGGCCAGCCATGTCCCTTTCCGCCGTTCTCGCCCGCATTGACGACCAGCTTCCGACCGCCACCAAGCGGCTCATGGGACTGTTGCGCATTCCCTCGATCTCGACCGACCCGGCCTATGATCAAGCCTGCGAAGAGGCCGCCGACTGGCTTGTGGCCGACCTGCAAAGCCTTGGTGTAAAGGCTGAGAAACGCATCACACCGGGCCGCCCGATGGTGGTGGGCCATATTGACGGGCCGAGCGATGGTACCGGGCCGCACCTGCTGTTTTACGGTCACTATGATGTCCAGCCGGTTGACCCGCTTGAGCTCTGGAACAGCGACCCGTTTGACCCGCAATTGCAGGATACCGATCACGGCAAGGTGATCCGCGCGCGCGGTGCATCCGATGACAAGGGACAGCTGATGACCTTTGTCGAGGCCTGCCGCGCCTATAAGGACGTCACCGGCGCCCTGCCCTGCAAGATCACGTTTTTCTTTGAAGGCGAGGAAGAATCAGGCTCGCCCTCTCTCATTCCGTTCATGCGCGACAACGCCGACGAACTTTCGGCCGATATCGCCCTGATCTGCGACACCTCGATGGTCGCGCCCGGCGTGCCCTCAATCGCCTCGCAACTGCGCGGCATGCTCAAGGATGAATTCACTATCACCGGCCCCCGCATCGACCTGCATTCCGGGCATTACGGCGGACCGGGCCTGAACCCCTTGCGCGAAATCAGCCGGTTGATCACAAGCTTTCACGATGACACCGGCCGCGTCGCGGTGGATGGGTTTTACGAGGGCGTGCACGAGGTGCCCGACGACCTTCTGCGGCAATGGCAAAGCTGCGGCTTTGACGAGCACGACTATCTCTCCTCGGTCGGCTATACCCAACCGCATGGCGAAAAGGCCTATTCCACGCTGGTGCAGCAATGGGCGCGCCCCACCCTTGAAATCAACGGCCTCTGGGGCGGCTATCAGGGCGCAGGCAGCAAAACCGTGATCCCATCGCTGGCCCATTGCAAATTCACCTGCCGCCTTGTCGGCGACATGGACCCGGACGCGCTGCGTGCCAAAGTGCGCAAACATGTCGAAGACCGCCTGTCACCGGATGCCAAGATCACCTGGGATCAGGATCTGGAAGGCTCTCCCGCCGCAGTGATGAACATTAATCGCCCCGAGTTTGAAAAGGCCCGCGCGGCGCTTTCGGATGAATGGGCGCGCGAAGCGGTCTTTACCGGCATGGGCGGCTCGATCCCGATTGCGGGCTATTTCAAGGAAATCCTCGGGCTTGACGCCATGCTGATCGGTTTTGCCCAGGAAGATGACGCAATCCACTCGCCAAACGAGAAATACAACCTCTCAAGCTTTCACAAAGGCATCCGCAGTTGGGCGCGCGTGCTTGACGCTCTGGCGGGATAAGCGTGGGTTTCACCCACCCTACAGGTGACCACAAATGACAGTTCCGGGCTTCACCGATCACAAATCCGCCCCCAACGGTGTCGGGATCGCCTTTTCGCAAGGCGGCTCCGGCCCGGCGCTGCTGATGCTGCACGGCTTTCCCGAAACCCGCGCCATGTGGGCCCATATCGCCCCAGAGCTTGCCAAGACCCATCGCGTGATTTGCCCCGACCTGCGCGGCTATGGCCAATCGGGCAAACCCCGCGAGGTCGCTGCCTACAGCTTTCGCGAAATGGCCCGCGACATGACGGCCCTGATGTCAGAGTTGGGGCACACGACATTTGACCTTGTCGGGCATGATCGCGGCGCGCGTGTCGCGCATCGCCTGGCGCTTGATTCCCCCGACCGGGTGCAAAGCGTCACCCTGATGGATATCGTCCCCACTCACACCCTGCTCGCCGATCTGCGGGCCGATGTGGCACAGGCCTATTACCACTGGTTCTTTCTCGCCCAGCCCGCGCCCTTCCCGGAAACCATGATCGGCCATGACCCGGATGCCTTCTACCATGCTTGCCTGTTGGGCTGGGGTGGCGCCAAGCTCACGGATTTCGACGCAGGCTTACTGGATCACTACCGCCGCGCATGGCGCGACCCCGACACGGTTCGCGGCATGTGCAACGACTACCGCACCGCCCTGTCGCATGACTTCGCCGATGACGCCGCGGACCTAGGCGCGCGCATTGCCTGCCCCGCCCTCATTCTCTACGGCGCGTCCGGCGCCATGGCCCGCGCCTATGACGTACCAGCCACCTGGGCGCAAAAATGCACGCGAATGCAAAGCGCCTCCCTTCCCGGCGGGCACTTCTTTCCCGACACGACGCCAGAGGCCACGCTCGTCGCCCTGCGCGCCTTTTTGACCCCCTAGGTGTTTAGGCAGCCGACTCATAAAACTCGATCCACAGCCTGACTGACGCCAGTTTGATCATCGACAGGAAATTGCGTGACGTC
>JAVVFB010000120.1:0-10032 GCA_032251095.1 Roseovarius sp.
GGGGTTCTACGGTCAGCGCCGCAGAGTCGCAACCCCTTTTTTCCCAAAAAATGAATTTTTCTGCATCTGCACGGTTTTTCCTTGGAAATAAGGAGTTTCGGCAGGGGCTTTGGGCCGCCTCATCGTGCTCCGCATAATCTGTGGGATCAATAAAGACCGCGATTACAAATATTTAACCAGATTCGGGGGGGCACAAGCACCGTAAAGACAAAAAAGGGGGCCACTGGCCCCCCTCGTCGTTTTCACCCTGCCCTCGGTGCCGAGAGCCTGAGTCGTCAGGCCGTTTCCGGCTTTGGCGATTTGTTTTTGGCGACGCCGTTCGTGCCTTTGCCTTTGCCCGCGGCCTTGGGCGCGATGGCGGCGACCTTTTCCATGAGCGGCTGTAGGTTGTTGAGCGATTGCAGATGAACGAACAGCAATTCAAGCTCGTCTGTCTTTAGCATCTGCTCAAGGGTTTCGCCGCTCAGCTCTTTGAGCTTTTCGCGATTCACCGCCGAGAATCCGGCCAGACGACCGGGCGATCCATCCGGCAATGTGTATTGCGCATGCATCGGTTCCAGCAGCCCAAGCTCGTGCAGACGTTTGCAAAAGGCCTTGGTGCGCGCGAACTGTGATTGATACTCGCGCATGAAATCCAGAACCTGACCAAGATAGCTGGTGCGCTCGCCGCGGCTATCGAACAGCTTTTCGCCCTCGCCGTCCTTGTTCACCCCGTCATATTCTTCGTCCACGAACAGGGTAAAGTTCTTGCCGTCCTAAGAGCTGGCAAACACAAACGGATAGCGGCGCATAAAAGCCGGGACATAGCGGCCATTCCAAGAGCCATCCGCGTTGACGTAAAGGTTTTCCTTGTCGCGCAGGCCAAGGATGATCACCGGCATGATCTCATCGCCCTCACCGGCAAAGACGATTGTGCCATCGGGTGCGGCGGCGCGAAACTCGGCCGCAACCAGAGGCACCGAATTGACCTCTTTGGCGAAGGCGTAATTGCCCGCCACCCGAAGCGAGACATCCTTATGGGCTTCGCTCGAAACCGGCACGGCGCGTTTTTAGAATAATAGTTGCGTTTCCATGTTCTTGCTCCTCAGAAGGCCGCTATCAAGGGGTTTTCAAAATCCTCGCATACCGCGAATACTATTGACTGACCGGGCAAAGCGTAACGCGCTATCGTGCGTCGCAAGCCATTCGATCATAAAGAAAATAAACCACCAAATCCCGTTTTTTATGCTTTATCCGGACAAAGTTTGGCGAGAATAAGGATTGGAAGCAACCCTGTTGCAAAGAATGTCGATCATAGGTCTGTTCATGTTGGGCACCGCGCCTGCCCATGCGCTTGATATCAGGTCTTGCGTGGTCACGCCAAGCCATACCGTTGAGATCGCCGTCGAGGTGCCCGGACTTGTGAAATCGGTCAATGTTGGCCGGGGCGATGTTGTCAAACAGGGCGATGTGCTGTTGAAACTGACCGATACCGCGCTTCAGGCCCAGGTTGCCCTTGCCACGCGGCGCGCCTCGGACGAGACCCAGATCACCGGCGTCGAGGCCCGCATCAAGGTGCTTGAAGGCCAGCTTGAGCGCGTCAAGATCCTTTATGAGCGCGAATTGATCGCAATGCGCGAACTTGACCGCGTCGAGGCCGAGCTTATCGGCCTTTATCAGGAACGCGACCGCGTGATCGCCGACCGCGATCTGGCAAGAATCGAGCTGACCCGGATCAACGCGCTTTTGGATCAGTGCACGGTGATCAGCCCGGTCGATGGCATCGTCACCTCGCGCGATGCCGATCCGGGCGAATATGCCGATGAACAAGGCGCCGTGATGAGCATCGCCACCCTTGACCCGCTGCATGTCGAGATTGTCGTGCCCCAGGACATGGCCAATCAGATCGAGATCGGCGCCGAGGTCGAGATCCGTCTCGAAACCCAGCCCGACACGCCCCACACCGCCGTGGTCGAAGTGGTCGACCGTGTGTTTGATGCGGCCTTGGGCACCTTTGGGGTGCGCCTGAGCCTGCCAAATCCGGGACAGACCCTTCCGGCTGGCGTGCGCTGTATGGCGCGTATATAGGCGCTCTCCGCCTGCACACTTGAAAAAGGGGGCCGAGGCCCCCTTTCGTTATTTGCGTTTACCGTTTGATTTTTTGGCCTTCTCAGAGGTTCAGCCCCAATCAACCTTGTCCTTGTCATCATCCCGATCATGATCCTTGTCGTCATCCCGATCCTTGTCGTCGTCCCGGTCATGATGGTTATCGTTGGCCGCAGGCTTGACGATCAGAAGGTCGACCACTTCGATCCCCTTGTGCGAATGATGACCCGATGTTTCGGCAAGGTGCTCGTGGCGTTCCACGATCCAGCCGTGATCCTGCCCATAGTGGTCATGCTTGCCGTGATGGTCTTTGTCGCCCTTGTGGTCCTTGCCACTACGGTCATGGTCATTCTTGCCATGATCGCGCTTGCCGCCATGATCATCATAATAGTCGCCACGGGTCTGATCGGCCCCATCGCTTTTCGATACATGAAGCAGGAATTCCTGAATCCAGGACGAGGGAGAGCGTATCACGGTCCAGTTGCCACCGGGCGAGAACGGAAGGATAAACCGGTCGTTCTTGCTGCCCCAGTCAACCAGACGATCATGCGTGGTATTGGCGATCAAAAGATCATCCCCACCGCCGCCATAGGCAAGATCTCCATAGCCAGAGATCGCCGTGCCAGTGCTGTCAGGCGCATTGTTGGCCCCACCGTTCGTCCCCAGATCATCGTCAAGATTGAGGATGTCGTTTCCAAGCCCACCATAGACATGGTCGCGACCGGTGCCGCCAACAAGCCAGTCATCGCCGGTATCGCCAAAGGTCTTGTCGTCACCATCGCCCTTTGCCCATTCACGCGTGCCGGGGGCAAGCTCACCCTCGGAGGCGTCAAAGTTGAGAGGATGCCCGTCGATCCGCTTGAGCGCATTGGTGCCGTCATAAAAGCCTTCGGGCGCAATCAAACAGCGGACCTTGTCGGTTTTATGGTGATGATCATCGTGGCCGCCTTTGCCATCTTTGCCGCGACCTTTGTCATTATGGTCATCGTGGTGATCATGATGGCCGTGGTCGTGCTCATAGACATACTCGCTTCCGGGGCGCCACTCACTCGGCGTGTCATAGAATTCCGGCAGCGCCTCTGCCCCCGAAATTCCGTCATTCCCGGCCCCGCCATGCAGCGAGTCATCGCCAAGACCACCATAGATAAGATTGTCTCCGCCCTCGCTCCAAGGCTCAAGGTCAACGGTCTTGTTCAATTCGCCAAGCGGCTTGAGGATCGCACTGACGACCTTGTTCTTGCTCGCGATGACCGTTTCCCTGGCGCCGTGATAAAGCCCGATCAGGGTTTCGCTCAGGCCGTTGCGGCTTGTCAGGATCTTGCCGTTATTGCCCAGAATTCCGTCAGTCCCGGTGCCGCCTGAAATCCAGTCGTCGCCAGAGCCGCCGATCACATCGTCATTATGCGCAACCTCATAGATCACATCGTCGCCGGCCATGCCGTGGATGATATCGTCGCCACCGTCACCATGGATCAGATCATCACCGCTGGTGCCGGGATAAGGCGCGTGGTGATCATACCCCGTGCCGTGCCCGTAGCTATAGCTGCCATGGTCATGATCTTCATACTGATCGTGGTCATAGGCATCGCGGTCATGGTCTTTGCGATGGTCGTCGTCATCATGATCATGGCGATCATCGTTTTTGCTACGGTCGTCGTGATCGTCGTGATGATGGCCATCATGGCCGTGATAATCGTGGTCGTGGAGGTCGTCATTGCCGCCTTTTACGTCATATTCCACAACCCGAACTTCGATGCGCTCGGTGCCGCCGTCGCCATAGGTATCCCACTGATAATTCAGCGCGGCACCCTCTGCCAAAAGCCGGAAGATATTGCCGTTATCGCCAAGGATCACATCGGCGTCGCGGGCATTGCCGCCATCCGAAGTGTCGCCAAAGCTGTTGCGGGCCGTATCAAGACCGTCGCCGCCAAAGATGGTGTCATTGCCATCATAGGCGCCATAGACATTGTGCCCGCCGATTATGTCATCATCGCCAAGCCCGCCCGAAATCAGGTCACCCCCCTGACCCCCAAGCGCGATATCATCGCCTGCGCCAAGGATGATCCGGTCGTCACCGCCAAGGGCCGGGTCATTTTCACCGCCGCCGTCAATCTCGTCAGCGCCAGCATATTCCGGCGCAATCGAGATGACCACATCCAGCGAAGAAGGGTCGCCATCAAGGGCAAAGCTGTCGAACAGGCCCGAGTCACCAAGCAGGATATCCATCCCACCTTCGCCCGTGATCGTGTCATCGCCGTACCCGCCCAGAGCGATATCGTCGCCCGCGCCGAGGCTCAGGCGATCATCGCCGCCCTTGGTCACCGCGATCGAGGTCGCCGAGGCGACAACGCCAAGCTCAAGGATGATCTGCGCATGATCGCCAAAGACCACGTCGGCCCCGGCCCCTGCATCAACGATGTCCCCGGCCGTGCCCGCAAGAACCATATCATCACCCTCGCCACTGTCGATGATGTCCACGCCGCCGATGTCAAACAGGAAAGTTTCGATCAGAACTGGGCGTGCGCCCTCTGCGTCCCATGTGATCTGGCCCAGATCGCCAAGCACGATGTCGGCACCGGTGTCCGTGGTGATGGTATCGCCGCCATCGCCGCCGATGACCACGTCATCGCCTGCGCCGCTGTCGATGCTGTCATTCCCGCCGCCAAGCCCCTCAAAGAGAGTGCTTGCGACGCGCAGAACGCCGTTGGTGAAATCAAGCGGCCGCTGCCGCCAAGAACCATGTCATTGCCCGCGCCTGACCGGATCAGATCTGCGGCACCGATATTTGACACCGTGCTGCGCACCGTGACCACAACGCCGGCATTGAAGATGACCATGCCATTGTCGCCAAGGATGATGTCATCGCCCTCGCCACCGGAAATGTCGTCACTGCCGGCGCCTTGGGAAACGTCAGTCTGGGTTTCGCGGGTCAAAAGATCAACCTCGAACCGGCTATCGCCATAGATATGGTCACGCCCGCCAAAGCCGTCGATGACATCATCGCCATCCGGGCCAAAGCGATAGGCGTTGTCCGAAAGCGATCCCGCCCCGGCGCTATAACGTTCGCCACTGGCCGAGGTGTCGCCATAGATGACAAGCGGCCCGCTGTGATCAAACGCGGTGATCGCGTCGTTGCCCCCACCGCCATGGATCGCCGTGATCGCACCCCCGATGACAGTGGTCACAACGCCCTCGCGGGTCGAGAGGATAAAGAAGCTGTCGTCGCCCTCAAGCCCGTAGACTTCAAGCGCCTATTCGACCCCCGAGAGGGTAACCGAAAGACCGGCGCCAAAAATGCCGTCCTTGGTGATCAGGAAGGTGTCATTCGCCTCGGTGCCGACCGCAACAACGCGGTCAAAGCCGGTGCCGCCGTCGATATCGACCGGGGCATTGACGTTATAGCGGATCTGGTCATCACCGGCCCCCGCGTTGAGAACCGATTTTCCGGCAAGCGAGCTTCCGTCGCTATCGCTGAGCAGGAACGCCCGCAGCAGGAAGTTGTCATCGCCCGCCTCGCCTTCCATGCGCAGGGATGCCTGATTGGAATAGACCCGGAAAATGTCATTGCCGGTCCCGCCATAAAGCACGGTGGCCACGCTATTGCCCCGGCTCAGAAAGCCAGAGGTGGTGTTGACTGTCGCGATCTCGTCGCCCGGCGCGACATTGCCCGGCAGACGCTCAGAGCCAAAAACCTGACCGATCTGGAAGGTGTCATCACCGATGCCGCCATCCAGCGTCAACAGCGTGCTGTTGTCGTCCATTGCGAACATGTCATTGCCAAGCCCGGCTTTGATCCGCACGCGGGCATTGATGGTCTCGTCGTAATTGATCCGCTCAAGCGGGTTGGCAAACCCGCCCGCGCCCGCGCCCGCGCCCGCGCGCAGGTTGGTCAGGTTGGTATTGCCGTCAATCGCCGTCACGCTGATGCGGAAAATGTCATCATCCGCGCCCCCCAGCATTTCGATCGCCTGCGCCTCAAGCGCCCCGCGCAGCGCCATCGTTGCGCGCGGCGCATCCGCATCGCCAAGATCAATCGACAGGGTGATCTGATTGCCCGCCGTGAACAGCGCGCCCAGATCCTGTGTCAGGTTGTCATCGGCGGCAATCGTAAGATCGCTGCCCGCCGAGGCCACGCTTTCGGTGGCAAAGCTGATATTGTCGCGCGCCTGAATGCTGGCCGCGCCAACCGCCGCAAGACGCGCGCCCTCATCGGCAATATCACCGCCATGCGCCAGACAGATCCGAACCCCGCTCGGGCGGCTGCGCAAGGCAGGCCGCCCCGCCCCCGCGCGGCAGGGCACGCGCGCGCAAGGCCACAAGCCAGAGCCATCGGCGCGCCACCGGCCGCCAGAGCGGCCAGAGCCGGACCCAAAGCCGGGCCCCGAATTGATCAAGCGGCGACCCTTCGACCTTTTTTTGACGCGCAGGGGCGGGGTGCGCCGCAAGGCGCCCGCGATCCGGTGCCCCCGACATGCTCAAAGCCCGAACCGATCCAGAAACACCTGCCGCGCGATCCGCCAGCCCTGTTGCAAAAGCGGCGCGCGGCCATGATCAAAGCGCACATAGACGCGCTCGCCAAAAAAGGTGGCGACGATGTCTTCCTGGACCATCAGATCGACGAGAAAGACACTTTCGAGCGCCTCAAGCCCGCCTGATGCCGGGTGTATCGGGATCGGACCACCGCCCATGCTTCCAAGCGCGGCACTGGGTAATTGATGCGTGGCGCGCGGGGTCTGGGCAACAAGCCGCGCGCGATGCACCTGATCCAAAGACGTGGAAAACCGCAGATCAATCGCCCTTGTTTCACCGTTGACCCGGTCAATCCGCGCCTGCGGAATCGCCACGCGCACGATCCAGCCGCGCGGCTGAAGCAGATAGCCCAAAAGCTCGCCCTGTGGAATAAAGCGGCCCTCAAGATCGCCACCCAGCACCGGTTCGAACCGCCCCGCATGGGCCGCATGCACGGTCAGCCCGCTGCGCCGTTCGGCAATCCGCGCCAATTCGCCGGCCGCCAGATCCATCCGCGCTTCTTCGATGCGCGCACGCACCGGATCGCCGGCCCCACTTGCCGACAGGCGCACGCGCGCCTCGCGCATTTCGGCCCGGACCACGTTTTCGCGCATGTCGATCAGCGGATTTTCCAGTTCGGCCAGAACCGTGCCCGCCGCGCCAATGTCACGCGGCCGTTCGTCCAGTTCGCGCAACCAGCCGCCACTTTGCGCCACCACGCGGGTTTCGCCGGGCATCCAGATCACCCCCTGCGCCAGCGTCGCGTCGGGCACCGGCCAAACCATCAGCGGGCCGGCGATCAGGGCCAGAAGCGCCGCACTTGCCCAAAGCGCGCGCCCACGCCGCGCCTCTAGCTCGGGCGAACTGAGCAGATAGCGAATGGCCTTGTAGGTCGGTAGCAGGATGGTGAGGCTAATGCTCCAGATCGCAAGCGCAATGCCGAGGAAAAAGAACTTGCCCGCCACGAAAAGCGCGATCACGATCATGATCATCATCCGGTAGAGAAACGCCAGAATGGCATAGCTCGCCAACCATCGCCGCTCGCCGGGGGCGGTGACCGGGCTGCTGATATGGCCAAGGCCAAACAGATAGCGGCGCACCAGATAGGTCAGGTAAGCGTTCGACCGCTGGCCAAGATTGGGCACCTCGATCAGGTCGGTGAAGATGTAATAGCCATCAAACCGCAATAGCGGATTGCCGTTGAACAACAGCGTCGAGACCCCGCCGATCAGCATGATGTTGAACAACAGCGCGCGGATCGGCCCCGGCTCCATCTCGGACCAGAACAGCATCGCAGTGGCGGCCAGCGCCAATTCGACCATGATGCCGGCCGAACTTACGACGATGCGCTGCCATTTTGACGCAAACCCGATTGCGGCCGAGGCATCGACATAGGGCACCGGCATGAACACCAACAGCATGATGCCCACCTCGCGCACCTGCCCGCCCCAGTTTTTCACCGCAAACCCATGCCCAAGCTCGTGCAGCGCCTTGACCAGAGGATAGGCGATCAGCAACAGGGCAATGCCCTGCGTCGACAGAACCCGGTCAGTGATATCGCTGGTCAGGTCCTGCCAGTGGATACCGGCCGACACCACGCCCGAGATCACCAGCGCCGCCCAGAGGATCAGCCCGACCCAGGTAAACAGCGGCCGCACCAAGGGCATCAACGCGGAAATGAACCCGTCAATCGGCAGCAGGGGAATGCGGATGCCAAGCGGATTGCGAAACGACTGCATCAACTTGCGCCGCTTGGTGACGCGCGCGCGCTCGCTTATTTCCTCTAGGTCCGGAAGGGTGTCGGTGGTCAGAACCCCGGCCACATGCAGTTGCGACAAAAGCTGGATGATCTCATCCTGCGGCGGAAGATCGGCACCAAGGCGATCCTGCGCGATGGCATAAATCTCGGCCATGGTTCGATGCCCGTCCATCAGACCGATGATTGCATAGGCCTCGGGCGAGAACCGGAAAAACCGCCCGCCCGCGCGATCCTCGATCAGATACCAGAGACCGCCGCGAAAATGCTGGCGGTAAATCTCGGCATGCGAGCGCAGCGCCGGGCGAAGCTGGGCGATCCTGGGCGATCCTGGGCCAGACCGAGGAAAACGGATTTGCGCCGGGGGCCGCCATCTCAGGGAATCCAGCGCCAGAGGGCAAGCCGCAGCCAATCAAGCGCGTCCTGCGTCCAGACCCGGATCAACAGGCGCTCGTCGACACCAATCCGCGCGACACCTTCCATGCCGGGCAAAAGCACGCCCTGACGGTCACCATCCGGCGCAATCGCGCCCTCGACGGCAAAGCGGTTCAGGCCCTGCCCGACCTCGGCCACCGACATGATCCGGTTGATCGTAAAGCCAAAGGTGTCATCCGGGCGCGCGGCAAAGCGCACCTGCCCCGCCTGATCAGGCGCGATTTCGGCGATATCCCCCTCGGCCACCGCAAGACGCAGACGGTAATCATCAAGCGGCGCCACGACGAACAACTCTTCGCCACGGCTGACCGCCGCGCCAAGTTGCTGGGTCCGGTCGCCCGAAACGATCACCCCGGCGAAAGGCGCGCGCAAGACGGTGCGCGCGATCTGGGCATCCAGAAGCGCTTGATCGGTGCGCCGCCCTTCGGCGACGGCGGCGTTCATTTCGACCAGCCGCTGACGCAGCTGTGCCTCGGTCGACAACAGTTGCAGCCGAATATCGCGATCATCATGCTGGGCCAGAATGGCCCCCTCGGTCACCCGATCACCGGGGCGCACAGCCTGATCCACAAGATAGCCGTCAAAGGGTGCCGAGATGATCCGCTGTACCTGTCCTTCAAGGCGGGCATCGGCGGTCACCTCGAACGCGGTGGTGGCGGTGGAAAAGAAATAGGCGGCGGCGGCAAGCGCCAGCACGGTGAGCTTGAGCCCAAGGCGCGCCGGGCCAAGCACCGCCGCGAACAGCCCGCCCAACCAGAGCACGGCACGCACCGGCCAGGATCGGTCATTGAGCCGCTTTTGATGCAGGATCGGCCCGACAAGCGCGGCAATCGCGCGGGCGCGATCACGCACCGGTGCCGGAATCCCGTCAATGTCTCGATGCTCCAGAAGGATCGCGCCAATCACCTGATCGTCGGCATCGCTCAGCGGCAGGGTAAAGGCCGACATCGCGCCCTGCGCACTTAGCAATTCACCATGCGCGCGCGACACGAAGGTCGGCTCGCCGTCTTCTTCATCGCGCGCTGCGCAGGATCGGCGCGCCCTGATCCAGCGATCAAGCATCGCCTTGCGCAACCCCCCGGCCAGATGCAATTGCGCGCCAAGCTCGGCGGTATGCGACAGCGCGACGACCTTGAGCTTGCCCCCTTGAGCAGGCCAATGCTGACCCGCTGCATATCCAGAAGGGCGGCGGTGCTTGTGGCGACGGCCATGGCGGCGGATTTGTGATCCTTGGCCTCAAGCAGGGT
>JAVVFB010000121.1:0-10026 GCA_032251095.1 Roseovarius sp.
CAGAGAATTGACGGCGACTCGACACCGCCATGATATGCCGCCCCTCAGGGCATCACCAACTTTCGCGCGTTTCTCCGTGATCATTGCATCATAGTAAACCGGGATCGGCAGTTGCAGCCCGAGCATCGCCACGAAATGCATCGACCAGATGCCGCCGCCAAGCGCCACGGCGGCGAGGCTGACCGAGAGTTTGCGCAGGGCCACGGTCTGTCCGGCGATGCCCTTGGTCAGGGAAAAACCGGTAAACCCCGCCACAATCGAGAGGCTAAGCGAGGCCGCAACCAGCCAGATGTTATGGGTGTAATCCAGAAATTTGATTCAGAACCATACGGTTGCCGGGCGATCTTGGCATGGGGCGTGAGCCGTGGGGCCTCTGCCATCAGGGCAAAGCCTAATGATCGAGCAGGCGGTTGACAAGGGACATGCGTTGCTGCGCGGGCGCTACTCGCCGCGCTCAAGCCGGTTAAGGCCTTCGACAAGATCCTGCCCCATGCCCGCGTCGTCCATATGCGCGCGCAGACGTTGATTATAGCCGCCGGGCGTGTTGAGCGCCTCAAGCAGGTCGCCGCAGGGGTTGGTGACAAGGTTGCTGCCCACCAGCATGCGCAGGAAGGCCTCGCCCTGAGCGGGATCAGAGACCCGCGCGGCCAGCCAATCGGCGCTTTGCTCGACCAGCCGCGTGGCCGGCGACAAAACCGCCTGCGCGCAAAGATAGGCGTCAAGCTCGGCCGCGTCGCGCAGGGCGAAAACCTGATGTTCGGGCGCAAACAGCGCCGTGATCAGGTCGGCCTCCCCCATCGCGATAATCGGCGAGCCGCCTTGCGCGATCCCCGGAAAGGGCAGCATGATCGCCGCCGCGTGGGCCGGGGCCACAAGCGACGCAAGCACGTCAAGCGGCATGCCGGCCATGAAGGAAATCACCTGTTGATCGGTGCGAAAGGTCAGGCGCGACAGGATGTCGGGGGCACTCTCGGCCATCAGGCCGATGAAAATCGTGTCACTCTGGTCAATCACGCCCTGATTGTCGGCGATGCTGACGGTTTCGAACTCGGCGGCAAGGCGGGCGGCATGGGCCGCGCCCCGTTCCGACACGGTGATCTGATGCCCGCCCCCAATCAGGCCGCGCACGGTGGCCGAGGCAATTGTGCCGGTGCCGATAAACCCAAGCCGCATATCTAGAGATCCTTCATCAGGCGCAGCGCATCATAGATCGCCGCATGGGTGTTGCGCGCACTGACCGCGTCGCCGATGCGGAACAGTTGAAACCGGCCCTCGGGGTTGGTCTTGATCGCCTGAGGGCTGCCGGTGATCAGCGCGCTTTGGTCAACCTCGCCAAGGTTGCTAGAAAGCGGTTTGAGGTCAAAGTATAGCTCATCGAGCGGCAGGGTGCCATGGTTGACCACGATCTGATCGACCTCGCGGGTATAGCTGTGATCGGAGTAATCCGTGCCGATGCGCGCCAACAGGCGGTTGCCCGCGCGGCGTATCGACAAAAGACGGCGCGCGACGGTCATGGTGACGTCCTTATCCTGAAGGCTGCGCATGTAGGGCACAAGGTTCATGCCCATCACCTCGGGGGCAAAGCTTCTATCGGGGGTCATGATTTCAAGGCGGGCACCGGCATCCGCCAGCACCTCGGCGGCCTGCATCGCGACGTGATCACCGGCGTCGTCAAACAGCAAAACCTCGCGCCCCGGCTTGGCATCGCCCGACAGGATATCCCAGGCGGTGACGGTCAGATCATTGCCGCCCTGCAAGATATCCTGTTGCGGCATTCCGCCGGTGGCGATGATCACAAGATCAGGGGAAAGCGATTTGATATCAGAGACTTCTGCGTAGGTGTTAAAGCGAAAAATGACGTCGCGCGCGGCGCATTGCGCCATGCGCCAGTCGATGATGCCGATCATCTCGGAGCGGCGCTTGGTCTGTGCGGTCAGGCGGATCTGACCGCCCGGCTGATCGGCGGCCTCAAGGACGGTGACCTGATGACCGCGCTCTGCGGCGACGCGCGCGGCCTCAAGCCCGCCGGGCCCGGCCCCGACCACCACCACCCGGCGCGGCGTTGCGGCGGGCGTGATCACATGCGGCATGGACAACTCGCGCCCGGTTGCGGCGTTGTGAATGCAAAGCGCCTCGCCGCCCTGATAGATCCGGTCAAGGCAATAGGTGGCGCCGACACAGGGGCGGATATCGTCTTCGCGCCCGGCCATGATCTTGGCCACGATATGCGGGTCGGTCATATGGGCGCGGGTCATGCCGACCATATCCAACTGGCCGCTGGCCACCGCATGGCGCGCCGTGGCCACATCGGGGATGCGCGCGGCGTGGAATGTCGGCAGGCCGACCTCGGCGCGAATGCGCCCGGCGAAATCAAGATGCGGGGCCGAGGTCATGCCCTGCACCGGGATCACATCGGTCAGGGCGGCATCGGTATCGACCCGGCCGCGGATCACGTTGAGAAAATCAACCATGCCGCTGTCGCGCAGGCGTTTGCCGATCTCGACGCCGTCATTGTTTGTGATGCCGCCCGGGGCAAGATCGTCGGCGGTATAACGCAGGCCGACGATGAAATCGGGGCCGGTGCGCTCGCGAATGGCGCGCAGCACATCAAGGCTGAATGTCATCCGCGCGGCCAGATCGCCGTTGTATTTCCCCTCAAGCGTGTTCTGGCGCGGTGACCAGAAGGCATCCATCAAATGGCCATAGGCCTCAAGCTCGATCCCGTCGAGACCGGCGGCCTGCATCCGTTCGGCGGCATCGGCGTAATCGGTGATGATGCGGGCAATGTCCCAATCCTCCATCACCTTGGGAAAGGCGCGATGCGCCGGTTCGCGCAGCGCAGAGGGCGCCAGCGACGGCAACCAATCCCCCCGGTTCCAGCCGGTGCGCCAGCCAAGATGGGTAAGCTGGATCATCACCGCACAGCCATGATCGTGGCATTCTTCGGTCAGCTTTTTCATCCATGGCACCACCTCGTCGCGATACGCCAGGATGTTGTTGAAGGCCGGCGGGCTGTCGCGGCTGACCACGGCCGACCCGGCGGTCATGCTCAGCGCGACACCGCCGCGCGCGCGTTCGACATGATAGGCACGATAGCGATCCTTCGGCAGGCCATCCTCGGGATAGGCGGGTTCATGGCTTGTGGTCATGATCCGGTTTTTCAACGTCAGATGCTTGAGCGTATAGGGCCGGAGCAGGGGGTCTTTTGACATTGAAGGGCCTTTCCTGAGTGACCCGCCGGGCCTTGGGTGCGGGCGGGACTGTGCCGGGTGTCACCACCAGCGAACAAGAAGAGCATGCGAAAGTAAATTGAAATCCGCAGCGATGGCTTGACAATGGGGGGGCAAGATTGACGCTGGCATCTGGACCTTTGGACAAAGCTGTGGGATGCAAGGAAAGATGTCCGGTTTGGCGCAGAGCCGAGCCCTTGGGGGGACAGGATAAAAGCAGGGCAGGGGAAACCGGCCCGTGATCAAGGGAGACGATGATATGAATTTGAAAACACTTGCCATGGCCAGCGCGCTGACCATGGCGGCCTGTGCCGCGCAGGCAGAGGTCAAGGTCGGCATGATCACCACGCTGTCGGGCGGCGGCGCGGGCCTTGGCCTTGACGTGCGCGACGGCTTCATGCTTGCGCTTGAACAATCGGGGCGTTCGGACATCGAGGTGATCATCGAGGATGATCAGCGCAAGCCCGATATCGCCGTGCAACTGGCCGACAAGATGATCCAATCCGACAAGGTTGACGTTATGACCGGCATCATCTGGTCCAATCTTGCGATGGCCGTGGTGCCGGGCGCCGTGGCGCAGGGCAAGTTTTACCTCTCGCCCAATGCCGGGCCATCGGCGCTTGCGGGCAAGGGGTGCAACAAGAATTACTTCAACGTCGCCTGGCAGAACGATAACCTGCACGAGGCGGCCGGGGCCTATGCCACTGATGCGACGTTCCTGAACGCCTTTATCCTGGCGCCGAATTATCCGGCGGGGCAAGACGCGCTGACCGGGTTCAAGCGCTACTTTGACGGCAATGTGGCCGCCGAAGTCTATACCCAGCTGGGGCAGACCGATTATGCCGCCGAGATCGCCCAAATCCGCGATAGCGTTGCCGATCACGTGTTCTTTTTCCTGCCCGGCGGCATGGGGATTTCCTTTCTCAAGCAATATGCCGATTCTGGTGTGAAAAAGCCGCTGATCGGCCCCGCCTTCAGCTTTGATCAGGGGATTTTGCAGGCGGTTGGCGACGCCGCCCTAGGGGTCAAGAACACAAGCCAGTGGAACAAGGATATCGACAATCCGACCAACGCCGCCTTCGTGGCAAGCTTTCAGGAAAAATACGGCCGTCTGCCCTCGCTTTACGCAAGCCAGGGATTTGACACCGCCAACCTCTTGATCAGCGCGGTCGCAAGCGCCGATGTCAACGATCCCGATGCGTTCCGCGCGGCGCTCAAAGCGGCCAAGTTTGACAGCACGCGGGGGGATTTTGCCTTTGGCAACAACCACCACCCGATCCAGAACATCTATGTGCGCGAAGTGATCAAGGAAGGCGACGTCTATACCAACAAGATCATCGGCACCGCCCTGACCAATCACGCCGACGCCTATGCGCCAGAGTGCAAGATGTAAGACCACTGGCCGGGCCTTTTATCGGGCCCGGCCGCTGAGCGCGCGCACATGTCCCTGATCCTTTTTATTGAACAGATGCTGAACGGGGTTCAGTTCGGCGTCATGCTGTTTTTGATGGCGGCCGGGCTGACGCTTATCTTTGGCGTCATGGGCCTTATCAATCTTGCGCATGGCTCGCTTTACATGATCGGGGCCTTCGCTGCCGCTTGGGTCGCCGGCATGACCGGATCGTTTCTATTGGCGCTGATCGCCAGCCTTGCGGCGGCGGCGGCGGCGGGGGCCTTGATCGAGCTGACCGTGATCCGTCGGCTTTATGACCGCGATCATCTGGATCAGGTTCTGGCGACCTTTGCGCTTATCCTGATCTTTTCCGAGGGTACGCGGTGGGTGTTTGGCTCTTTCCCGTTGTTTCTGGAAATTCCGCCTTACCTTTCGGGGCCTGTGACCCTTCCGGGGGGGATCGACTATCCGCTTTATCGCCTCGCGATCATCGGGGTTGGATTGCTGGTGGCGGCGGGGTTGTTCGCGCTGATTGCGCGCACCCGCATCGGCATTCAGATCCGCGCCGGAGAGGCCGACCGCGAGATGATCGCGGCGCTTGGTGTCAATATCTCGGCGCTTTACACCCTTGTTTTCGCGCTTGGCGCGGCGCTTGCCGGGCTGGCGGGCGCGCTTGTCGGGGCCATTCAATCGGTGCAGATCGGCATGGGCGAACCGGTGCTGATCCTGGCCTTTGTGGTGATCGTGATCGGCGGAATCGGCTCGATCAAGGGCGCGCTTGTGGGGGCGATCCTTGTGGGGCTGACCGATACGCTTGGGCGGGTTTTGCTGCCGGTGTTTTTTGCCCAGTTCATGACGCCGCAGGCGGCCAATTCGGTTGGCTCGTCGCTGGCGTCGATGTCGATTTACATCCTGATGGCCGGGGTGCTTGTAATGCGCCCCAGTGGCCTGTTTGGAAAGGCCTGAGATGCGCCGCGAACCCCTTTTGAACGCTGCCGTGTTCCTTGGCCTGTTGGCGGTCGTGCTTTGGGCACAGGCGATGGACGAGCCGTTTACCATCACGCTGGCGACGCGGGTGGCCATTCTGGCGCTGGCCGGTGTCGGCCTTAACCTTGCGCTCGGGCTTGGCGGGCTCGTGAGCCTTGGGCACGCGGTTTTCTTTGGCATCGGCGGCTATGCCATGGGCATTCTCGCCAGCCACGCCCAGAGTTACAGCCCGCTGATCGAGTGGCCGATGCTGATCGAGGGCACGAAATCCATGCCGGTGATCTGGCTTGTGGCGATGGGGGCCAGTGGCCTTGCGGCGCTTGGTATCGGCGCGCTGAGCCTGCGCACCTCGGGCGTTTATTTCATCATGATCACCCTCGCCTTTGGCCAGATGTTTTACTATTTCGCCATAAGCTGGCCCGCCTATGGCGGCGAAGATGGGCTTTCGATCTATGTGCGCAACGGGTTTGCGGGGCTCAACACGCTCGACCCGATCCAGTTTTTCGCGATCTGTTACGTGATCCTAGGGCTGGCGCTCTGGCTGTTCTCGCGCCTGTCGCGCTCGGCCTTTGGGTTGGCGCTTGGTGCGGCGCGCCAGAACGGCGAGCGGGTGATGGCGGTGGGCATTGCGCCCTATCGGCTCCGGCTTGTGGCCTTTGGCCTGTCGGGGGTGATCACCGGGTTGGCGGGCGCGCTTTTTGCCGATCTCAACCGCTTTGTCAGCCCGACCATGTTCAGCTGGCAGACCAGCGGCGAGATCATGGTCTTCGTCATCCTTGGCGGGGTGGCGCGGCTGTTTGGGCCGGTCATCGGTGCGGCGGTGTTTATCCTTTTGGAACATGTGCTTGGAGGGCTAAGTGACTTCTGGCACATCTACCTTGGCGCGGTGCTTTTGGGGGTTGTGCTGTTTGCGCGCGGCGGCATTATCGGGCTGATCTCAGGGCGTGAGGTGCGCCATGACTAGTCCGCTTTTGGACATTCGCAACATCAGCAAGGCGTTCGGAGCGATCAAGGCCTCCGAGGATGTGTCGCTGACATTGATGAAGGGCGAAATCCACGCGCTCATCGGCCCGAATGGCGCTGGAAAATCGACTTTGATCAAGCAGATAGCAGGCAATCTTAATCCAGATAGTGGCAGCATCTGGTTTGACGGGCGCGACGTGACCGCGCTTGATACGGTGGCGCGCGCGCGCGCCGGGCTTGGCCGCACCTTTCAGATATCCTCGCTGGCGATGGAGATGAGCGTGCTGCAAAACGCGGTGCTTGGTGCGCTTGGCAAACGCGGGCAGGTGATGCGTTTTTTCCGCGACGTGATGCGCGATGCCGCCCTTTTGGAGGTGGCCCATGCGGCCCTTGCCGAGGTGGGCCTTGCCAATGTTGCGGGCACGCGGGTCGCCGATCTCTCGCATGGCCAACGCCGCCAGCTTGAGGTCGCCGTCGCCCTGACGCAATCGCCCAAGGCGTTCCTGATGGACGAACCGATGGCGGGGCTTGGCGGCGAGGGCACCGCGCGGCTGACGCCGTTCCTGGATCGCCTGCGCCACCGCGCGCCGATCTTGTTGGTCGAGCATGACATGGACGCGGTGTTCGCGCTTGCCGATAGGATCAGCGTGCTGGTCTATGGCCGTATCATCGCCACCGGCACGCCCGACATGATCCGCCAGAACCCGGATGTGCGCGCGGCCTATCTTGGCGATGAGGCCCTCACATGAGCCTGTTGCAGCTGTCCAATGTCGCCGCCTTTTACGGCCCCGCGCAGGCGCTTTTCGACGTCAGCCTTGACCTTGCAGAAGGCGAGGTTCTGGCGCTGATGGGGCGCAACGGGATGGGCAAGACGACCACGATCAAGGTGATCTTTCGCCTGCTCAGGCATCAAGGCGGAACGGTGATGTTTGACGGGCGCGATCTTGGGCCGCTGCCAAGCCATCGCGCGGCGCGTTTGGGCCTTGGGCTTGTGCCCGAGGGGCGGCGTTGTTTTGCCAATCTGACGGTGCGCGAAAACCTGATCGCGGCGGCGCGACCGGGGCCATGGGATCTGGCGGGGGTGCAGCGGTTTTTTCCGCGCCTTGACGAGCGGGCCGCGCAAAACGCCGCCTCGCTTTCGGGTGGCGAGCAACAGATGCTGGCGATCGGGCGCGCGCTTATGACCAACCCGCGGGTTCTGGTGCTGGATGAGGCGACAGAGGGGCTTGCCCCCGTCGTACGTCAGGAAATCTGGGCGGCGATTGCGCGGCTCAAATCCGAAACCGGGCTGTCGCTGATCGTGGTGGATAAATCCCTGCGCGAACTGGCCGGCGTGGCGGATCGTGCGGTGATCTTAGAGAAGGGCTGCTCGGTCTGGAGCGGGGCGTTTGACGGACTCACGCCCGAGATCAGGGATCGTTATCTTGGGGTGTGAAGGGATTTGAACACTGTTTGAATTGTCTTGACCGTAAAAACCTAACAGTGTTTGATTTGGCTGAACCCAAGCCCGAGGAGACCCCAGATGCTGATGACTGCCGAGGACTATCGTGAAAGCTTGCGCGCCTATGATCCGCGGGTGTTCATCAATGGCAAACGCGTGGAAAGCGTTGCCGACGAGCCGCTGTTGCGCCCCGGTATCAACGGCGTCGGCGTGACCTATGATTTCGCCCATCAACCCGCGACGACGCGGCTTTTGACCGCGACACAGGGCAGTTCCGGCAAGGTGGTGAACCGGATGCTGCATATCAACGAGACCTCGCAGGACCTTTTGACCAAGCTTGAGGCGGTGCGCACGGTCTGCAAGGTGTCGGGCTGCGCGCAGCGTTACCTGAGCCATGATGCCCTGAACGGGATATTCCAATCGACGGCCCTGACGGATGCCAATCACGGCACCGATTATCACCAGCGCTTCATGGCCTATCTGCACGAGGTGCAGGATCGCGACCTGACGCTTGGGGTGGCGATGACCGATGCCAAGGGCGACCGATCCCTGCGCCCCGGCCAACAGGAAAACCGCGATGTTTACGTGCATATCAAAGAGCGGCGCCGCGACGGGATCGTGATCCGGGGCACCAAGGCGATTGTCACCGGCGCGCCCTACATGCACGAGTTTCTGGTGATGCCCTGTCGCACGCATCTGCCTGAGGATGCCGATTTTGCGGTCTGTTGCGCGGTGCCGATTGACGCCGAGGGGATCACCATTGTCTCGAAACCCGCCGGGCGCCCGAACGAGGCGGCAGCCAAGTTTTCCGCCACCTACGGGCAGGCCACCGGCGTGGTGATCTTTGACGATGTCTTCGTGCCCCATGCGCGGGTGTTTCAGGCGGGCGAGGTCGAAGAGGCCGGTTTCATGACCACCTCTTACGCCACCCACCATCGCCATTCCTGCATTGGCGCGCGGGCCGGGTTTGGCGATCTTCTGATCGGGGCGGGGGCGATGATGATCAAGGCCAATGGACTTGATCCCGACCGCCATGGCCATATCCGCGACGCGATGGTTGACCTGATCACCATCACCGAAAGCTTTTATGCCTGCGGCGTTGCGGCCTCGGTCTATTGCAAGGATGATCCGGCGGGATCGGTCATGCCAGACCCGGTATTTGCAAATGTGGGCAAGCTGTTGCTGGCGACCAGGATCTACGACATGCACAAGGCGGCGCATTATGTGTCGGGCGGTCTGATCGTGGCGTTGCCGGGGCCGGACGAGGATCACAACCCCGAAACCCGCGCCTCGCTTGAGGCGGTGCTTGGCGGGCGCGGCGATGTGCCGATGGAGCGGCGCATGGAAATCTCGCGCTTTCTTGAGGACCTGACCGTGTCGCATCAGGCGGGCTGGTATTCGTTGATTTCGCTGCATGGGGGTGGATCACCCGAGGCCATGAAGCGCGAAATCTGGCGCAATTATCCGGTCGATGACAACGTCGATCTGGTGTCGCAGCTGATTGATCGTGGCGTCTATGACATGGGGCAGAAGGTCTCGAAACAGCCGGGCCGCTGTTGCGCCAAGGGCTGCGAGGTGCCCGAGCCGCTTTTGCCCGGCAAGGCCGCCGAATAGGCCGGATGCACACTGGCCGAGGCAGTGATGCCCCGGCCATGATGTTGAGGATGAATAGCGGTATCTAAGTCACTATTATTTCTTCTTTTTCTCGCCAAGGTTTGTGATTGCCTTGCCCTTGGAAAAGTCGGCGGTCGCAAGGACCTTTTCTTTGACCTTCTTGGGTTTTTTGGCTTCTTTGCTGCCGCGTTGCTTATCACCTTTTGACATTGTATTTCCTTTCAGGATCAAGGTCTTGTGTGGTGTCGTTAAAGAAGGTTCAGGCGGGGTTTACATCATGCCGCCCATGCCCTGCATGTCGGCCATGCCGCCTGCGCCGGATTTCTCGGGGCGGTCGGCAACCATGGCCTCGGTGGTGATCAATAGACCCGCAACCGACGCCGCATCTTCAAGCGCGA